>CAXRCQ010000092.1:0-4933 GCA_964228845.1 Blastomonas sp. | reverse complement strand
ATGTCATGTCCTCCTGCGCCTCCAGATGCATCTCGATCCGGGCATAGCTGTCGTTCCAGCGCGCGACATGGCGGAAGCGATCGACGGGAATCGTGCCATCCAGTTCGCGGTTGATGCGGTGGAGCAGGTTGAGGTTGAACCGCGCGGTCACGCCCTGCGCATCGTCATAGGCAGGAATGAGGATGTCGGGCGACTTGATCCGGTCCATGCCGATCAGCAGCAGCGAGCCGACGCCCAGCGTCTCGCGCATCGAGCGCAGCAGGTCGAGCGAGCTGCGCGCAACCATGTTGCCGATGGTCGATCCGGGGAAGAAGCCCAGCTTCGATTCGCCCGCCACCGCCTCGGGCAGTTTCAGCGGGCGCATGAAATCGCCTTCGAGCGGATGAACGTTGAGCCCCGGAAAATCACCGGCCAGCGCGGCGGCGGATTCGCGCAGGAACTCGCCCGAGATATCGATCGGCACATAATGGCTGCCCCGCACCGCGCGCAGCAGATGCGGGGTCTTGACCGAGGAGCCGGAGCCGAATTCGACCACCGTGCGGCCCTTGCCCCCCATCTCGGCCACCTCGCCGCAATAGCGTTCGAGCAAGGCGGTTTCGGTGCGGGTGGGGTAATATTCGGGCAGGTCGGTAATCTGCTCGAACAGTTCCGAGCCGGTCTTGTCATAGAACCAGCGCGCCGGGATCGCGCGGCGGGTGTCGCGGAAGCAGGCGAGAACATCGGCGCGAAAGGCGGGATCGGCTTCACCCGATGCGGCTGCGGTCTGGGGTTCGGGCGAGTCGATCAGGGTAGCCAAGCGAGAGTCTCCTGCGTTGGTCAGCTGAGGTCCTTGGCGAGCCTGAGACCGGTAAACTGCCAGCGCTGATGGGGATAAAAGAAGTTGCGATAACTGGGACGCACGGAACCGCGCGGGGTTGCACAGCTCGATCCGCGCAGCACGAACTGGCCCGACATGAACTTGCCGTTATATTCGCCGACCGCCCCTTCGGCGGCCCTGAAGCCCGGATAGGGGCGATAGGCGCTGCCGGTCCATTGCCAGACATTGCCGAACATCGCGTCCGCCGTGTCTGCACGCGGGCGCACGGGTCCTGCGCGGTCGAGCTGGTTGCCCGAAGCGGGGTCATGCGCCATCGCAATCGCTTCCCATTCCTGCTCGGTCGGCAGACGCGCGCCCGCCCAGCTGGCATAGGCATCCGCCTCGAACAGGCTGATATGCGTCACCGGTGCGGCCGGATCGAGTGCGCGCAGGCCATCGAGCCCGAACTGCATCCAGCCACCATCCTCGTCCTGCTGCCAGTAGAGTGGCGCGCTGATGCCTTCGGCCTTCACCCAGGCCCAGCCGTCGGACAGCCAGTAGCGCGGGTAGGCATAGCCGCCATCGGCGATGAACGCAGCCCATTCGCCGTTGTTCACCGGACGGCTGGCGAGCGCATAGGGGGTCAGCAGCACCGCATGGCGCGGCCCTTCGCAGTCGAACGCGAAGCCCTCGCCCGCATGGCCGATCTCGACCTGCCCGGTCGGCCCCTCGATCCATGCGAGCGGCGCGGCCTCGACAGAGGCCATCGGCTGCGCAGGCCAGATCGCCGGATTCAGCGGGTTCTGCGCGAACAGGTGCAAGAGATCGGTCAGCAAGAGCTCCTGATGCTGCTGCTCGTGGTTGAGCCCCAGTTCGACCAGATCGAGCGCATCGTTACCGAGGGTGGGCAAGGCGGCCTGCACCGCCGCATCGACATGCGCGCGATAGGCGCGGATCTCATCGAGCGAGGGCCGGGTGAGCATCCCGCGACGCGGTCGCGCATGGCGCGCGCCCTCGGCCTCGTAATAGCTGTTGAACAGATAGGCATATTGCGGGTCGAACGCTTCGTAGCCCGGAACATGATCGCGCAGCACGAAGGTCTCGAAGAACCAGCTGGTATGCGCCAGATGCCATTTGGCGGGCGAGGCATCGTCCATCGACTGGACGGTCGCATCGGCATCCGACAGCGGCGCGACGAGATCGAGCGTGAGGGTGCGGACGGCGCGAAAGCGATCGGACAGGTCTGCAGGACGGCTGTCGTCGAACGGAACGATCGGTGCAGTGCTGGTGGTCATGTTACCCCCATTTCGACATTCCCGCGAAAGCGGAAATCCCGCTGCTTGACCAGCGGGATAAAGCGGGACCCCCGCGTGCGCGGGGGTGACGTCGGAATTTCAATCCCGCTCATTGCCGAGCGGTCAGCAAAATCTACCGCGTAGCCCCCGGCACCCAGAGCGGGTCGTTGCCATTGTTGATCCGGCGCGCGAGGACGAACAGAAAGTCCGACAGCCGGTTCACATAGATACGCGCCTGCGGGTTGATCGATCCCTCGTGCGATGCCGCCACCAGCGTGCGTTCGGCGCGCCGCGCGATGGCGCGGGCAAGGTGCACCGCCGCCGCCGCAGGACTGCCACCGGGCAGGATGAAGCTGGTAAGCGGCGGCAAGGCATCGTTGACCACATCGATCCGCTCTTCCAGCCAGGTCACCTGGCTGGGCACGATACGCAGCACCATTTCGGATGGGGTGAAATCCTCGCCCGGCGTCGCAATGTCGGCCCCCAGATCGAACAGGTCGTTCTGCACGCGCACCAGATCGGCGGCGAATTCGCTTTCGCCTAAAGCCACCACGGCAAGGCCGAGCGCGCTGTTCAGCTCGTCGACATCGCCGATCGCCGCCATGCGCGCGCTGTGCTTGGGAATGCGCGAACCATCGACCAGCCCCGACGTGCCATCATCGCCGGTGCGCGTGTAGATCTTGTTGAGCTTGACCATCGTTGTGCGCCCCCGCCGCCCTCAGGGCTCAGCGGTTGACCAGCAGCAGCACGGCGACCGCGGCAATCGCCATCGCCTGATATTTGACGCGGGCGAACATCATCTTGTTCTGCATCTGATGGCTGCGGCCGACCCCGGGGTTCTTGAGGTCTTCCTCGGTCATCTGGATGAAGGCGACAAGGCCGCGCACGAGGCTGACCAGAACCATGATTGCCAGCGCGACAATCGCGAGGATGATGATGATGTTCATGCCCCGCTATATGAGGGCTCGGCCCAGGAAATGCCAGATGGAAGAAGGCCTTTTCGCAAATTTTCCAGCAGGCAAGGCCCATCTGCACCCTGTTCGCGCAAGACGGCCAGCGCGGCTGCGCCCTCGCTCTTGGCGAGCTTGCGCCCGTCTGCGCCCGCCAGCAGCCGGTGGTGGCGATAGAGCGGCACCGGCAGGTCCAGCAGCGCCTGGAGCAGCCGGTGGATATGCGTCGCAAGGAACAGGTCGCGCCCGCGCACGACATGGCTGATCTGCTGGTGCGCATCGTCGAGGGTCACCGCGAGATGATAGCTGGCAGGCGCATCCTTGCGCGCGAGCACGACATCGCCGAACAGCTCGGGCTTTGCGGCTTGCTCGCCCGCGGCCATGTCGCGCCAGACGAGCGCGCCGGTCTGATCGAGCGCCTTGCCCACATCCAGCCGCCAGGCATGCGGTTCGCGCGCCATGCGGTCGGCGCGTTCGCCATCGGACAGCGCGCGGCAGGCGCCGGGATAGACCAGCCCCTCGGGCCCCGGCTGTGCGCCTGCCGCCGCGATCTGGCTGCGCGTGCAGAAACAGGGATAGACAAGGCCCCGCACCTTCAGCTCGGCCAGCGCCGCGTCATAGGCGGCAAGGCGCGACGACTGGAACATCACGTCGCCATCCCATTCCAGCCCCAGCCAGCGCAGATCGGTCAGGATCGCCTCGACCAGCTCGGGCCGCGAGCGCACGCCGTCAATATCCTCGATCCGCAGGAGGAACGCGCCGCCCAGCTGCCGCGCGAGGTCATGCGCCTGGGCCGCCGCATAGGCATGGCCCAGATGCAGCGCGCCATTGGGGCTGGGCGCAAAGCGGGTGCGCATCACCGCCTGCCCTTCCGTCCCTTGGGTGCAATATGCAGACTTATCACCATATATTGTGGAATCGCCCCCTTGACCTTGGCCGCACGCTCATGCTGATTAACCGTAAATCGAGCACTTTCAGGATTGTCACGGGGCTGTCACGCACTTGGGTCTATAGGAATTACAGCGGACGAATGGGAGAGGGTTTGAGCCGACCATGTTTCATCCCGACTTGATCGAACGGGCGGTACGCGATCCGCAGCCGGACATGACCCGGCATCCCGACAGCTGCCCCGCCCTCGTACTGAACGCCGATTATACCCCCTTGAGCTATTACCCCTTGAGCCTCTGGCCATGGCAGACCGCGATCAAGGCCATTTTCCTCGACCGGGTCGATGTGATCGAGACCTATGAGCGCGAGGTGCATAGCCCGACGATCCAGATGAAGATCCCGTCGGTCATCGCGCTCAAGCAATATGTGAAGCCGTCCGAATATCCCGCCTTCACCCGCTTCAACCTGTTCCTGCGCGACCGCTTTCACTGCCAATATTGCGGATCGCCGCACAACCTGACCTTCGACCACGTCGTCCCGCGCCGCCTGGGCGGGAAGACCACCTGGCAGAATGTCGCCACCGCCTGCGCCCCGTGCAACATGCGCAAGGGCGGCCGCACCCCGGCGCAAGCGAACATGCGCCTGATGGTCCAACCGATCCGCCCGACCAGCTGGCAACTCCAGGAACGCGGACGCGCGTTTCCGCCGAATTACCTGCACGAAAGCTGGCACGACTGGCTGTACTGGGATGTCGAACTGGAGGCTTGAGGGTGGTGATTTTTTCAAAGCACTCTGTCTGCGGCTGTCACGACGGGAGCTAAGGTGGAAGGTTGGCAGGGTTTCAAGGTCGGTTTCGCAGCCGTTCTTGCATCACTCGGGCCCATAGAACTCCATGGACAAAAATCCAGAGAACCAAACCAGCTGAACCGAGCAGCAGTGAGTAGCTGTCGGCATATTTTCCACAAATAAGCAGCACGGCCACCACCGGAAAACATAGCGATCTT
>CAXRCQ010000091.1:0-2758 GCA_964228845.1 Blastomonas sp. | reverse complement strand
CGAGCGTTCGACGCTGAGCCCGCCCGAGGGCATGAAGGTCTCGCCGCTGACGGCGCGGTCGGCGAGATAGAAGACCGTGGCCTGCGCGACCTCGCTTTCCTTGGGCATCGCGCCGAGATGCAGCTGCGACAGCACGCCGCGCCCGACCTGGTCCGCCTCCTTGCCGATGCGCTCCTCCGGCAGGTCGGGCAGGGCGTCGGGCGGCAGCGCCAGCAGCCCGCCGGTGCGGCCTTCGGCACTGGTGCTGCGCTGCTGCCATTCGTCATGCGCCAGCAGATAGCCCGCCGAGGCGAGCCGCATCAGCAGCCGGCCTGCGATATCGGGGGTGAGCAAATAGCGGTCCCAGGTGCAGATACCGTCACCCTCGCGCGCGAGTTCGAGGCAGAGCAGCCGCAGCGGATCGGGGGTCGAGCGGTCATGGCTGAGATAGCCGGTATCGTTGCGCGCGAGGCGGCCAAGCACATGCGGCACTTCCGCCCCCTCGCGGATCGATTCGATCACGGCGGCATAGATGGCATTCAGCCGCTTGTTCTCGAGGATCAGGCGCGCGCGGCGCAGGAACAGGCCGGGCTTGCCACCGGTGCCCGAGAGGCGGTCGCCATCCACCGGGCCGGGCGCGATCGCGTTGACCTGGATCTCGGGGCCGAGAAAGCGCGAGAAACTTTCCACCATCGCGCGCTGCCCGGCCTTGGACACCGCGTAATCGGCGCGGTTGGGATAGGCCACCGCGAGGAATTTCTCGCCGCCGAAATAGCTCGACACGTTGAGGATATAGCCCGATCCCTGGCGTTTCATGATCGGCACGACATAGTGCATCAGCAGATAGTTGCTGATGAGGTTGGCATCGAGGGTCCAGCGCCACATGTCGAGGCTCATATCGATGACCATGTCCTCGGCGCCTGCAACCCCGGCATTGTTGATCAGGTAATCGATCCGCCCGAACTCGGCCATGGTGGCATCGGCGGCGCGGCGCAGCGAATCGAAATCGCTCACATCGACATCGGCCATGATCTTGACCCGGCGCTCGACGCCCGAAAAGCCGACATCCTGCAGCTCGCCGACGATGCGTTCGCGCGCGGCCTCGAGCTCGCTGGCGCGGCGCGCGACCATCATCACCTTGGCGCCTGCGAGCGCGAGCAGCCGCGCGACCTGGCCGCCGATCCCCGCTGAACCGCCGGTAATCATCGCCACCTTGCCGAGATGCAGCCCGGTAATGTTCTCGGCAAAGCCCAGCATCGCCCGGCGCGCGCCCGTCTCCTCGCCGATATTGGCGGGCAGGTAGAGCGAGGTTTCGTTGATCTTCTGCTCCTTGAAGACGATGCGCGTCGCGTGCCCTGCGGCAAAGCGCGTGTTCTCGTCCTCCGCGTTGGTGTAGCGCACGATCTGGTTGCCCCAGGCGGCGCGCTTCTGGCGGCCCTGGGCCAGATCGACCCGCGATTCATCGCGCCAGATGGTGATGAGCTGCGCGATCGCGGCGGTGAGGATGCGGCCCGCCTTGTTGCCCTTGCCATCGCTGGGCCCCGACATGAACACGAAGCGCGGGTCCTGCATCAGGTCGTCGCGCGTCTTCCAGTAGCGGCGCAGCGTCCGCGCCACCGCTATCGCACCGGTCAGCTCGATATCGATCAGCGCATCGACCTCGGCATCGGAAGCCGCAACCAGTGAATCCCCGAAATGTCCTGCCGGTTTCACGGGCAGCACGATCGCGCTGTGGATCGCGCCATGCGCGTCCGAATAGGCACGGATCGCCGCCTCCATGCCCTCGGGCTCGGCGCGGTTGAAGCGCATGATGGTGAGGCCCTCTTCCGCGCCCTGCGCCTTTACCCGCGCCTCGGCGTGCGCGACATCGACCTGGCGGGTCATTCCCAGCAGCACGCGCGCGCCGCACGCCGCCTGGATCTTCGCCATGTCGAGCGCGTCTTCCCAGGCCTCGCCCGCCGCGATCAGCACGGTCAGCCCCGCGCCGTCGAGCGATCGCATCGACGGGCGGGTCATATAGGTCGAGCGTGAATCCTTGCGCACCTGCATGCCGTGCGTCACGTCGATCTCGTTGCCGTTGAGCGCGGCGGATTCATCGCTGGCGAGGAACAGGCAGGCATCGGCAATGTCGCCCGGCACCGGCAAGGTCTTCTGTTTCGGGGCGTCGCCGACCGCGCGTTCGAGCGTCATCCGGCCCATGAAATGGTTGGCGGTGGTGTTTTCCGGCTCACCCTGTAGCGCATCCATCGCCGCGAACACGGTGCGGATGCGCTCGCTCTCGATCGGGCCGGGGAAGACGGTGTTGACGCGGATGCCCGACGTGCCGAGCTCCTTGGCCAGCTCCTGGCTCAGCGCATTCAATGCCGCCTTGGGCACGACATAGGCGGTGCGGCCATAATAGCGGGTGTGCGAGAAGATGGTGGAGATGTTCACCACCGACGCGCCCACCGGCATGATCGGCGCGGCGGCGCGGGTCAGGTTCCAGCTGACGCCCAGCAGGTTGCGCATCGCATCGGCGACGGTCTCGCTATCGCCATTGGCCTCCATTTCGGCGCGGGTCAGCGGCACGTTCTCGAGCGTCTGGCGTGGCCCGGCAGAGCCTGCATTGTTGACCAGCACGTCGATGCGCCCGAGCGCCGCCCTGACCTGATCGATCCCGGCGCGCACCGAATCCGGATCGGCGCCGTCGAGGATCACGGTGAAGACACGCGCCTCGTCCACGCCGGTCTCGTCCAGCAGCGCCTGTTTCGCCGCCGCCAGCCGCTCCTCGGTGCGCCCG
>CAXRCQ010000090.1:0-6281 GCA_964228845.1 Blastomonas sp. | reverse complement strand
GCCGGCCTGTCACGCCGGAGGTCGCGGGTTCGAGCCCCGTCACTCGCGCCATTGGTCTGGTGATAAATCACCGCAATGGTCACCTGCATGCGTTGGAAATCATTTGAAATTGGTTGAAGCGTTCAGGCCCGCCAGCGGCCTGTTTCCATCCAGATCATCAGCGGTCGCATCGGCGCGATCCAGATGATTCCGGCCACGCCATAGATCACCGATTGCACCGCGATATGCCAGTTGCCGATCACGCTGGAGACGCTGGCAACGATCACCGCCCAGATCGCGATGATGGCAAGAATCGCGAAAATGCCCACGGGCTTTCGCATGGTCGGCTTCATGGCAGAACTCTCTCATTGGTCGGCAACAGCACCTGCTGCTCGGTAATCACCGCATCGAGCGGCATGTCGTGCGAACCAGTAGGAACGGCGTCCGCCTCCTGCACTGTCCAGCCAAGCCCGATCCGGCGCGTGGCAGGATGCGCGGCGCACCAGCCGTCATAATGCCCGCCACCCTGACCCAGCCGGTTGAGCGAGGCGTCAAAGGCGACCAGCGGCATGAACAGCGCATCGGGCACCACTTCGGGCATGGCCATATGCGGCTGCGGGCCCCAGGGGCCCTTTTCCAGCGTCTCTTCAGATCCGGTCCACAGACGGAAGCGCATCGGCCCTGCATGCTCGCGCGTCCAGGGCAGGGCGATCATCTTGCCCATGTCGAGCATGTGCATCGCATAGCGCTGGGTCGGCACCTCGCCGGGTACGGCATGATACAGGCCGACAATCTCCGCGCTCTCGATCAGTGGAAGGATGGCGCGGGGAGGGCGGCCAAAGATCAGCGCGCGGTGCGCTTGTGGAAGCGCCTGCCAGTGCTGGAGGCGCGCAGCGCGCATCGCTCGCCGCATCTCGCGCTTCTGGCTGAGTAGATCGGTCAAGCGCGCACCCAATTGTCCGAGGGGGGAGGGGCCCGCTTTCCGGGCCATGGTTGGAACCGCCTTGGCCGTTTGCTGGAATATCCTCTGACGCCAGTAACGTCAGGTGGGCGCCGTGTGCCTCTGGCCGGAGCCAGGACAGGGACAGCTCCCGTGGAAGATGTATCGCCTCAGGGATGTTCTCTGCAGCTCGTACCAGGCAGTCCCGAATGTGATTTAGGCCTGCGCCGCGTGGTTCTCAAGCCCCGCCGCCAGATTCTCGATCCGTAGTGCCAGCTTCTCGATCGCGCGCGCCGCCAGGTCGGTCTCATGGTCGTGCGCGAGCAGATCGCCCTGTTGCGGCTTGGCCGGTTCGGCCTTGGCTGCACTGGCTGCAAGCGCCTCGGCCGCGCGGTCCTGCGTCTCGGCAAGTTCATCGGCCAGCAGCAGCCCGGCAAAAAGCAGGGCGCGCGTCTCGGTCAATCCGCCCGACGCGCTGGCCTTGCGCGCTGCGGTGTCGAGCATGGTGCCCAACCGTGCCAGATGCTGTTCCTCGCCGGGCTGGCAGGTAACGCTGTAGATGCGTCCGCCTATGGTCAGGCGCATATCGGGCATATTGCTTACTCCGCCTTGGCCAGCAGCGCGTCGAGGTCGGCCAGGGCCTCAGCCGCAGCGGCCTTGAGATGCGCATGGCGCTCGATCAGTTCCTCGCTCGCTGCGATGGTATGCGACTGAAGATCGTCCGCAAGTCGGACATGTGCGGATTCAAGCCGCGTCAATGCTCGCTCCAATTGTCCGATAGCAAGGATAAGTCGTTCATTTGCCATGGAATGACCTTATCAACAAATGATGCAAAAGCAACGCTTCGGCGTGGTGAGGCTTTTGCGGAACTTGACGCGGTGCACCATGGACACCAAAGGGTGACGCCAAAGCCGACTCGGCCTGCGCATTTGCATATGCAAAATCCTGTTTCCGCGCAGCCATATAGGCTCTGATCGAGGATCAGCAGGGAGTTCCAAGGGGCGATGTCCGTTCAGTTTCAAGATCTCGCCAACGCCATTCGCGCATTGTCGATGGACGCGGTTCAGGCTGCCAATAGTGGCCATCCGGGAATGCCGATGGGCATGGCCGATGTCGCCACCGTGCTGTTCGGCGAATATCTGAAGTTCGATGCCAGCGCGCCCGACTGGGCCGATCGCGACCGTTTCGTGCTCTCTGCCGGGCATGGATCGATGCTGATCTATTCGCTGCTGCACCTGACGGGCTATGCCCGGCCGACGATCGAGGACATTCGCAATTTCCGCCAGCTGCACAGCCCGTGCGCCGGTCACCCGGAGAATTTCGAGCTGCCCGGCGTCGAGTGCACCACCGGCCCGCTGGGCCAGGGCCTCGCGATGGCGGTCGGCATGGCGATGGCCGAGCGGCATCTCAATGCCGAGTTCGGCAGCGACCTTGTCGATCACCGTACCTGGGTGATTGCGGGCGACGGCTGCCTGATGGAAGGAATCAACCACGAAGCAGTGGGCCTTGCCGGACATCTCAAGCTCGGCCAGCTCAACGTGTTGTGGGACGACAACCGCATCACCATAGACGGTGCGACCGATCTTTCGACCAGCGAGGACATTCGCGCGCGCCATGCCGCCGCCGGCTGGCATGTCGTCGATTGCGATGGGCATGATCCCGAATCGATTCGTGCCGCTCTCGATGCCGCCATCGCCGATCCGCGCCCGTCGCTGATCGCCTGCGCCACCGTCATCGGCAAGGGTGCGCCCAACAAGCAGGGCACTTCGGCTACGCATGGCTCGCCGCTGGGCGCTGCCGAAGTCGATGCCGCGCGCGCCGCGCTGGGCTGGCAGCATTCGCCGTTCATGGTTCCCGATGACATTCGTGATGCCTGGAAGGCGTTCGGCCAGCGCGGCGCTGCCGAACATGCCGCCTGGGCCGATCGTCTTGCCGCATCGGACAAGGCCGCCGAGTTCAAGCGCCGGATGGCGGGCGAACTGCCCGCCGGGTTCAGCCTGGCGCAGCATGTCGCATCGCTGCTTGCCGAGCCGCAAAAGGTCGCGACCCGCAAGGCGTCGGAGCTTGCGCTCGAAGCGATCAACCCGCGCCTGCCCGAAACCATTGGCGGCTCTGCCGACCTTACCGGATCGAACAACACCAAGACCGCAGGCCTCGGCGTGTTCAATTCGGCCAATTATGGCGGTCGCTACGTCAATTACGGTATCCGTGAATTCGGCATGGCCGCTGCGATGAACGGCATGGCGCTGCACGGCGGGGTGATCCCCTATGGTGGCACCTTCCTCGTTTTTGCCGATTATTGCCGCGCCGCGATCCGCCTCTCGGCGCTGCAGCGCCAACGCGTCATCTATGTGATGACGCATGACAGCATCGGCCTGGGCGAAGATGGCCCGACCCATCAGCCGGTCGAGCATGTCATGAGCCTGCGCATGATGCCCAATCTGCTGACCTTCCGCCCCGGTGACGCGGTGGAAACGGCGGAGTGCTGGGAACTGGCGCTGCAGGCGTCGTCGACTCCGACCGTGCTTGCGTTGACCAGGCAGAACCTGCCGCAGTTCCGCCGTGTCGAGGCCGACGGAAACCAGTGCGCACGCGGGGCCTATCGCATCAAGACGGCAGGCAACAAGCGCCAGGTCGTGCTGATCGGCACCGGTTCGGAAGTGTCGCTGGCGCTCGCCGTCGCCGACCAGCTCGAAGCGGCGGGCATCGGCGCGGATGTCGTCTCGATGCCGTGCTGGTCGCTGTTCGACACGCAGCCTCAGAGCTATCGCGACGATCTGCTGCCCGCCGATGTCCTCAAGGTCTCGATGGAGGCCGGCGTGACCTTCGGCTGGGAACGCTATGTCGGCCGCGACGGGCTTGCCTTCGGGATCGACAGCTTCGGTGCATCGGCACCGGCAGAAGCGCTGTTCGACCATTTCGGGCTCACGCCCGACAAGATCACCCCCGCTGTGCGCGCCGCACTGGGGCAGGGTTGAGCCGGGGCTGACCCCCATCACGACGAATTGAAAGCAGGAGAATTCCCATGGCAGTCAAGGTTGCAATCAATGGTTTTGGCCGCATCGGCCGTCTGGTCGCGCGTGCGATCCTGGAGCGCACCGACCATGACCTCGAATTGGTCGCGATCAACGATCTGGGCGACGCCAAGGCCAATGCCCTGCTGTTCAAGCGCGACAGCGTGCATGGCGCGTTTCCCGGCACGGTGAGCGCCGAAGGCGACAGCATGATCGTCAACGGCAAGGCGATCAAGGTAACCGCCGAGCGCGATCCCGCCAAGCTGCCGCATGGCGAGATGGGCGTCGATATCGCTCTGGAATGCACGGGCTTCTTCGCCGACAAGGCCAAGGCGAGCGCCCACCTGACCGCAGGCGCCAAGCGCGTGCTGATCTCGGCCCCCGCCACCGGCGCGGACAAGACCATCGTCTATGGCGTCAACCATGACGTGCTGACCGCCGACGATCTGGTCGTCTCGAACGCCAGCTGCACCACCAACTGCCTCGCGCCGATGGCCAAGGTGCTCAACGATCTGGTCGGCATCGAGCGCGGCCTGATGACCACGGTGCACAGCTATACCAACGATCAGAAGATCCTGGACCAGATCCATGGCGACATGCGCCGTGCGCGCGCTGCCGCGATGTCGATGATCCCGACCACCACCGGCGCTGCCCGCGCGGTCGGTCTGGTGCTGCCCGAGCTCAAGGGCAAGCTCGACGGTTCGGCGATCCGCGTTCCCACCCCCAATGTCAGCCTGGTCGATCTGACCTTCACCCCGGGCCGCGACACCACGGTCGAGGAAATCAACGGCGCGCTCAAGGCCGCCGCCGAAGGGCCGCTCAAGGGTGTTCTGGCCTATACCGACGAGCCGCTCGTCTCGATCGACTTCAACCACGATCCGGCCAGCTCGACCATCGACAGCCTGGAAACCGCGGTTATCGACGGAAAGCTCGTCCGCGTGATCAGCTGGTACGACAATGAATGGGGCTTCTCCAACCGCATGGTCGATACCGCAGGCGTGATCGCCGGACTGATCTGATCGAGGCCAGACAAGACAAGGAGAGGACGCCAGCGCATGTTCAAGACCCTCGATGACCTGATTGCCGACCGCCACGGACTGGCGGGCAAGCCCGTCCTGGTTCGCGAAGACTTGAATGTGCCCATCCACGAAGGCCGGGTGTCCGACGACACCCGGCTGCGGGCGGCAATGCCGACGCTGGCGGAGCTCGCCGATCATGGCGCCAAGGTGCTGGTGCTCGCGCATTTCGGCCGCCCCAAGGGCAAGGTCGACCCCGAATTCACGCTGCGCCCGATCGCTCATGCGCTGTCCGAAGTGATGGGCCGTCCGGTCGGATTTCTCGAATCGCCCGATCGCCACGCCATCGACGTGCTCGATCCGGGCAGCATCACGGTGCTGGAAAACAGTCGCTTCTTCCCCGGCGAGGAGAAGAACGACCCCGTGCTGGCAAAGCAGATGGCAGCGCTCGGCGACTTCTATGTCAACGATGCCTTTTCCGCCGCGCACCGCGCGCATGTGACCACCGAAGGGCTGGCGCATGTGCTGCCCGCCTTTGCCGGTCGGCAGATGGAAGCGGAATTGAAGGCGCTCGAAGCGGCGCTCGGCAAGCCCGAGCATCCGGTAGCTGCCGTAGTGGGTGGCTCGAAGGTCTCGACCAAGCTCGACGTGCTGACCAACCTGGTCGGCAAGGTCGATCACCTCATCATCGGCGGCGGCATGGCCAATCCCTTCCTCGCCGCGCGCGGGGTCGATGTCGGCAAGTCGCTGTGCGAGCATGACCTGGCCGATACCGCCAATGCCATTCTCGACGCCGCCGATGCCGCAGGCTGCACCGTGCATCTGCCCTATGACGTGGTGGTGGCGAAGGAATTCGGCGCGAACGTGCCGTGCCGCACCGCCAATGTGCACGAGGTCGAGGCCGACGAGATGATCCTCGATGTCGGCGCGGCAGCGGTCGAGGCGCTGTCCGACGTGCTCAAGACCTGCCGCACGCTCGTCTGGAACGGCCCGCTTGGCGCGTTCGAATATCCGCCGTTCGACACCGCGACCGTCGCGCTGGCGCGGACCGCAGCTGCGCTCACTCGCGAGGGCACTCTGGTGTCGGTCGCGGGCGGCGGCGATACCGTCGCGGCGCTCAACCATGCCGGCGCTGCAGATGATTTCTCCTTTGTTTCAACGGCTGGCGGCGCTTTCCTCGAATGGATGGAAGGCAAGGAACTGCCGGGCGTCAAGGCGCTCGAAAGCTGAATGCCCAATTACGAGAACTGACCAACAAGCCTATATCCAGGGAAGAGTGACAATGACCGACACCGCTTTGTTCAATGAGATGCTGGCCAAGATCGAATCGGG
>CAXRCQ010000089.1:0-25064 GCA_964228845.1 Blastomonas sp. | reverse complement strand
TCATCCATGGCGCGGTGACCGGGGTGGTCGACAAGGACCTCTTCCCCGACGCGGCCGAGGACGAAACCGAGGATTATGGCCGCAAGGCGGCGTGGCATGTGATTGGAGCACAGGTCTGATGAGTATCGCCGAAGCCATTCGCGAGGCGGGCGCAAAGCCCGCCGGCAAGCGCCCCTATTTCCTCAACCCTGAAACCGAGCGCGTGCTGGCGATCACCATGGCAGTGGTCCAGGAACTGGCGGTCGCGCGCAAGCGCTGCGACACGCTGGAGCGCCTGCTGGAGCAGAAGGGCGTGCTTTCGCGCGACGAGATCGAAAGCTTTGCGCCTTCCAGCACCGAGGCGGTGGAAAGGGCGCTGGACAATCAGGCCTATATCGCACGCGTGCTGCGCATCGTGCAGCAGGAGAATGAGGCGGTGCTGTCGCCGGGCGACATCGCGTCCGAGGAAGTGGCGCTGGAGGTGAGCCGCGAAGGGTGAGCGGTTTCGAGTTCAGCGTCGACGTGCTCGTGATGGGCGGCGGAATGGCCGGGGCAGTTGCGGCACTGGCTGCGCATGATGCGGGCGCGCAGGTGCTGCTGGTCGAGCGCGATGCCCGGCCCATGGGCACCAGCGGCATGTCGATGGGGGTATTCTGCGCCGCCGGCACGCGCGCGCAGGCAGAGCTGGGAATCGAGGACAGCGGCGAGATTTTCCTCGCCGATATCATGGCCAAGACCCATGGCCAGACCGATGCCGACATCGCGCATGCGATCGCCTTTGGCTCCGGACCGGCCTGCGACTGGCTGACCGGGAGGTTCGGGCTGCCGATCGGGCTCGATACCAACTTTCGCGCCTCCTATGGCAACAGCCGTCAGCGCATCCATGGTTGGGACGGACATGGCGGGCAGGATCTGCTCGACATGCTGCATGCCAAACTGGCTGATGAGGAAGTGATGGTGCTGACCGAGGCGCGCGTCAGGACCATCGTCGCCGATGTCGAAGGCAGAGTGGCAGGAGTGGAGATCGAGCGGCCCGGGGGAGCGGTCGAGCGGGTCGGCTGCGGCGCGCTGGTGATTGCCAGCGGCGGATTTGCTGCCAATGCCGACATGCTGCGCGAATTCATCCCGGAAATGGCGGGCGCGCGCAACAACGGGCATGAGGGCAGCACGGGCGAAGGCATCATGCTGGCGCGCGGGCTCGGCGCTGCAGTCGGCGATATGGGGGCCTATCAGGGCTATGCCATGCTGGCCGATCCGCAAGGGGTGAGCGTACAGCCCGGCGTGGTGCTCGAAGGCGGCATCCTCGTCAATCGTGCTGGCCAGCGCTTTACCGACGAGACCGCCGATATTGCCGGGATGGTCCATCCGGTGCTGCAACAGCCCGGCGGCCATGTCTGGGTGGTGTATGACGAGCGGATCGAGGCGCTGAACGCCTATCATCCCGACATGCAGCAGCTCATCGCGCTCAATGCCGCAAGGCGCGGCGACAATGTCGAGACGCTGGCCGTGGCGATCGGGGTCGATCCGTCCACGCTGACTGCGGCTCTTGCCGAAGCGCGTGCGGCGCATGCCGGCGGCGAGCCCGATAGGCTTGGTCGCCACTGGCCGAGCGATGTATTGCCGCCGCATGATCGCCTGCTGGCGCTCAAGGTCGTCGGTGCGATCTATCATACCCAGGGCGGCTTGCAGATCGACCGCGAGGCGCGGGTGATGCGTGCAGACGGTTCGAAATTGCCGAACCTGTTCGCCTGCGGCGGGGCCGCGCGCTCGGTTTCTGGCCCATCGTCCTGGGGCTATTTGCCCGCCATGGGTCTGTGCACCGCCGTGACCCTGGGCCGGATCGCCGGGCAGAATGCCGCCGCCATGGTCGGGCCTGAACCCTGATGCGGCAGGCCGGGGCCGGAGAACGCCCCGTGCCTCGCGGCAATCCCATGCAATCCTTCAGACACTAGGCAGGAGCCGACCCCATGTTTCCGCAGCTAATCCAGATTTTCGGTCATGACAGCCGACCAGCCCCAATCGGTTCCAGCCGGGAGGCGCGGGCATGAGCGGGGCGAGCTATCGCGCGATCCAGCTCGCGCGCTTTGCCGAGAGCTTTCGCGAAGGGTGCGAGATCGTGAGCCTGCCGCTGCGCGAGCCTGGTCCGGGCGAGGTGCAGGTGCGCAATCTTTATTGCGGCATCAACGGCATTTTCGATTCCCAGATCGCACGCAACTCGGTCGATTATGTCAAGATCGGCCTGCCTACGCTGACCGGGGTGGAGGCGCTGGGCGTGGTCGAGGCGGTGGGGGCGGGCGTTACCGGCCTGCAAGCGGGCGACCATGTCGTCACCACCCGCTTTCCCGGCGGGTATCGCGAACGCAACATCGCGCCCGAGGGCCATTTCGTGAAGGTCGAGGATGACAGCCCCGAATGGCTGGCTCTCGCCTCGACAGGGGTGTCGGCGCATATGGCGCTCAACCATATCGGCCAGCTGCGCGGCGGAGAAACCGTCGCCATATCGGCGGCTGCGGGCGGGCTGGGCCATTTCGTCGTTCAGCTAGCGGTGCAGCGCGGCTGCCGGGTTGTCTCGGTGTGCGGCGGCGAGCAGAAATGCGATTTCGTCGGCAGCCTCGGTGCCGAGCGGGTGATCGACTATCGCAGTGAAAGCGTCGCCGAGGTGCTGGCGCGCGAATATCCCGATCAGCTCGACGTGGCGCTCGATACCGTCAGCGGCGCGATCTTCGATGCCTTTCTCGACAATATCGCGCCGCATGGCCGCGTGATCGTGGGCGGGGCCGCAGCCGATCTCGACGGTCGGCCGGAGATGGTCACCGCACCGCGCATCGCGCACAAGATCTATTACAAGGGGGCATCGGTTCGTGGTTTCATGAACGGTCTGCTGGCCGATCACTGGCCTCCTGCACGGCGGGAAGTGTTCGCGCTCTACCGTTCCGGCCGACTCAGGGTCCGGTTCGACGAGCCGCGCTTCACCGGGCTGGAAGGGGTGTTCGACGCGGTCGAGCGGCTGCTTTCGGGCCGGTCGATGGGCAAGGTGATCGTGGACCTGCGCGGGTGACGGCACGATCGCCAGGCGTGACCTCCTGTCGGACATTTTTCGGTTTCGGCAGCCCAACTGCTCCGTGCGGCGATAGCTCTTCGACCTGCACGACGGCTTTTTTCGACAAGGAACTGCGATGACATATCGTTTGGGCGTGGACGTGGGCGGCACGTTCACCGATCTGCTTCTCTTCAACCAGCAGGACGGCGCCTTCTGGCGTCACAAGACCCCGTCGACCCCGCATGACAGCTCGCAGGGCATTTTGGCCGGGCTGTCGGCCATCTGCGAAAAGGCCGGGATCACGCCCGCGGATATCGAATTCTTCCTGCATGGCACCACGGTTGCCACCAATGCGGTGCTCGAAGGCAAGGGTGCGCGCGTCGGCTTGATCGTCTCGCAGGGCTATCGCCAGGTGATGCAGATCGCGCGCAGCTTCGTTCCGGGCGGGCTGGCCGGCTGGATCGTCTGGCCCAAGCCCGAGCCGCTCGCGGCGCTCGAGGACACATGCGAGATTGCCGGGCGGATGGACGCCTATGGCAAGGAGCTGCGACCGATCGACGAGGTCGAAATCCGCGCCGCCCTTGTCAAGCTGAAGGACCAGGGCGTCCAGGCGCTCACCGTCAGCCTGATGAACGGCTATCTCAACGGCGCGCACGAGCGGCGCGTCGGCGAGCTTGCGCGCGAGATCATGCCCGAGATTCCGGTGTCGCTGAGCCACCAGGTCCTGCCCGAAATGCAGGAATACGAGCGCACGCTGACCACCGTTGCCAATGCCTCGGTCCGGCCCGTGGTCGGCAATTATGTGCGCAACCTGCGCGGATCGCTGCGCGACGGCGGCATGGCAGGCTCGCTGTCGCTGCTGCGTTCGGACGGCGGCCTGATGTCGTCGGAAAAGTCGGAAGAACATCCCGTCGCACTGCTGATGTCGGGTCCGGCGGGCGGCGTCACCGGGGCGCTCTGGGTCGGCAAGAATGCCGGTATCCGCAACATCCTGACGCTCGATGTCGGCGGAACCTCGACCGATGTCGCGCTGATCGAGAATCTGGAGGCGCGCCGCGTGCGTACCACCGAGGTCGGCCATCTCTCGGTCCGCGCCTCGGCGCTTGACGTGAAGACGGTGGGTGCGGGCGGCGGATCGATTGCCTATGTGCCCGAGCTCACCGGCGCGCTGCGTGTCGGCCCTGAATCGGCGGGCGCGGTCCCCGGGCCCGTCGCCTATGGCAAGGGCGGCACGCTGCCGACAGTGACCGACGCCAATGTCGTGCTCGGCTATCTGCCTGAAAATCTGCTCGGCGGCACCTTCAAGCTCGATCGCGAGGGCGCGGAAAAGGCGGTGCAGACCATCGCCGACAAGCTGGGCATCTCGCTGATGGAAGCGGCGCGCGGCATCATCGATATCGTCAACGAGAACATGTTCGGTGCCCTGCGCATGATCTCGGTGCAGCAAGGCTATGACCCGCGGCATTTCGCGGTGATGGGCTTTGGCGGAGCTGGACCGCTTCACGTCAATGCGGTCGCCAAGCTGATGGGGTCCTGGCCTGCCGTATCGCCGGTTTCTCCGGGCGTGCTGTGCGCGCTGGGCGACGCCACCACCCGGATGCGGACGGAAGCCGCGCGCTCGTTCTCGCAGCGCTTTTCCGAAACGAGCGAGGCGGACGTCCTTGCGCAGCTAGAGGAAATGGCCGAGCAGACGCGCAGCGAGCTGATGGAAGAAGGCATTTCCGCCGACGATGTTACCGTGCAGTTCGAGCTGGACGTGCGCTACGAGGGCCAGGCCTTCGAGGTCCCGCTGTCGATCGATCCCGAAACGCTGCGCAGCGGCGGGCTCAAGGCGGTCCAGGCGCGGTTCGACGAGGAGCACAAGCGCCTGTTCACCTTCAACATGGATTCGGAGCACGAGCTGGTAAACCTGCGCGCGGTGGCCCTGGGTCCTGTGCTCGAACTCGGGGCGCTCAAGCTGCCCGAGGGCAATGGCGATCCGTCCGAAGCGAAGATTCGCGACCATCAGCTCTGGGCCGATGGCGAGATGAAGCCTGCGGTGATCTATGATCGCGCCAGACTCAAGGCCAAGGACGTCATTCCAGGCCCCGCGATCGTCGTGGAGATGGATTCCACCACGCTGATCGAGGCGGATTGCGTTGGCACCGTCGATGCGTTCGGCAACATCCTCATCAACCTGGCCTGACAGAAGGGACACGCACATGCCTGCACGGATCATTCAGGAAAACTCCGCTCCCTTCCGGACGGTCGAGATCGATCCCGTCACGCTGGAGGTCATCGAGAATGCGCTGCGCAACGCGCGCGTCGAAATGGACGCCACGCTGGTACGCACCGCCATGTCGCCGGGGATCCGCGAACAGGGCGATGCCTTCCCGCTGATCGCCGATCATCAGGGCCGCATGATCGTCGGCCAGTTCGGATCGTATATCGGCCCGTTCCTCGAAGGCTATGACGGCACGGTCGAGGATGGCGACATGATCTTCCTGTCCGATCCCTATTCGGTCGGCGGCGCGATCAGCCATTGCAACGACTGGCTCGTGCTGCTGCCGGTTTTCAAGAATGGCAGGCTGATCGCCTATACCTCGATGTTCGGGCACCAGTCGGACATTGGCGGCATGGTCCCCGGATCGATGCCGATCCATGCGACCGAGATCTTCCAGGAAGGCGTGCGCATCCCGCCGGTCAAGATCTGGAAGAAGGGCGAGTATAACGAGGACCTGGTCAAGCTGGTCATGCACCAGTCGCGCATGCCCGACTGGTGCAAGGCCGATCTCAATGCGCTGATCGCCTCGTGTCGCGTCGCCGCTGCCCGCGTGATCGAGATGACCGACCGTTTCGGCGACGACGTGTTCGTATCGGCGACGGAGCTGCTGCTCGACCGCAACTATCGCGCGATGCAGCATCTGATCGAAACGTCGATCGGCGAGGAGAAGGTCAGCTTCGAGGATTATATCTGCGACGACGGCATGGGCTACGGCCCGTACAAGATCAAATGCACCATGTGGCGCGAAAATGGCCGTGTCGTGCTCGATTTTGCGGGCACCGATCCACAGTCCCAGGCGTCGATCAACATGTTCCTCAACGAGAACATGATGCGCATGTTCTTCGGCATCTACATGATCATGGTGTTCGATCCGCAGATCCTGTTCAACGACGGCTATTATCCGCTGATCGACATCCGGATCCCGGAGGGCTCGCTGCTCAAGCCGAAATTCCCCGCTGCGCTGTCGGGCCGCACCCATGTGCTGGGGCGGTTGTTCGATATCCTGGGCGGGCTGCTCGGCCAGAAGACGCCGGACTTCCTCAACGCCGCCGGTTTCTCCTCGTCGCCGCACCTGTTCTATGCAGGCACCGACCGCAACGGCAAATGGTTCCAGCTGTTCCAGATCGGCTTCGGCGGCATTCCGGGGCGGCCGCTGGGCGACGGTCCCGACGGGCATTCGCTCTTCCCGGGCTTCACCAACGTGCCCAACGAGTTTCTCGAGCGCTATTTTCCGCTGGTTATCGAGAAATACGAGACGGTGGCGGATTCGGGCGGTGCCGGCCTGCACCGCGGCGGCAACGGCATCAACATGGTCTATCGCTTCCTCGAACCGGGCGTGATCGCGATCCATGACGATCGCTGGTTCGTGCCCCCCTGGGGCGTCAATGGCGGCCTCCCGGGCAAGCGCGCGCGCAAGATCCTGACCAAGGCCGACGGAACCGAGATCGTGATCGGCAACAAGCTGGAAGGCTATCCTGTCGAGGCAGGCGACCAGCTGCAGTTCATCACCTGGGGCGGCGGCGGCTGGGGCGATCCGCTCGACCGCGATCCGGCGCTGGTGCTCAAGGAGATCGGTCAGGGTCTGGTCACCGCAGCGGGCGCGCGCGATTATGGTGTCGTGATCGTGGAAGGCAGCGTCGACGAAGCGGCGACGGCCAAGCTGCGCGAAGAGTTGCGCGCGGCGCGCGGCAAGATCGAGACCTTCGACTTCGGCCCCGATATCGAGACGCTGCGCGCAAATTGCCTGGCAGAAACCGGCCTGCCCGCGCCCAGGGCTCCGCAATGGACGCGGCCGCTGGCCGAAGCGGCCGAATAACGCCCCCGATACAGGATTTCATCATGGCTAACCCGATTTTTCGCCAGAAGCTGGCGAGCGGCAAGTTCTTCGTCGTCCCCGGCATCCAGGACATGATCACCGCGGTGATCGCCAACAAGGTCGGCTTCGATCTCGTCTATGGCACCGGCTACTGGCTCACCGCCTCGGCCTCGGGCCTGCCCGACGCAGGAATCGCGACCTATAGCGACATGCTCGACCGGATGACCACGCTGGCGCGCACCAGCAACGCTGCCGTCATTGCCGATGGCGATACCGGCTATGGCGGTCTGCTCAACGTGCATCACACAGTGAAGGGCTATGAGGCTGCCGGGGTTACCGCGATCCAGCTCGAGGATCAGGAATTTCCCAAGAAATGCGGCCATACGCCGGGTCGCCGGGTCATCCCGGTCGAAGACATGGTGGAGAAGATCAAGGTCGCGATCGACGCGCGCGAAAGCGAGGACTTTCTGGTCATCGCCCGCACCGATGCGCGTCAGGCAGAAGGCTTTGATGCGGTGCTGCGCCGCCTTGAGGCCTATGCAAAGGCCGGTGCGCATGTGCTTTTCCCCGAGGCCCTTGAGAGCGAGGAGGAAATGGCCCGCGCCTGCGCACGGTTCGACACGCCGGTGATGGCCAACATGTCGAACGGGGGCTCGACGCCGCCGCTCCACGCGTCGGTGCTCACCGAGATCGGCTATGCCTATGCCATCTATCCCTCGCTCACCAGCCTGATCGCCGCCTCGGCGATCGAGAAGGCGCTGATCGATCTCAAGGAACAGGGCATCGGCGAGCCCGAGGGCCTGTTCAGCTTCAAGGAATTCTGTTCGCTGATCGGCTTTGAAGAGGTCTGGGAATTCGAGCGCAAATGGGGCCGGGATCGCTGATCCTGACGGTCAGGGCGCTGTCCGTCCGATCACGGTGATCCGGATCGGTCGGACAGGGCCAGGACAGACGATAACGCGCAATTCTAGCTATGCGTGGCTGCGGGCATCGCTTCGACCAGCGAGATGGTAATGTCCGCTATTCCTTCGCGCAGCTTCTTGGCTGCCGAATATTCCGGCGAATTGTAGAAGGCGAGCGCGGTTTCCCGATCGGGAAATTCCATGACGATCGCGGACTGACCGGTGCGGTCCTCGCCTTCCAACTGCGCGACGATCGGTCCGCGCACGAGATACTTGCCGCCATAGGCTTCGGCCGCCCTGGCCGCTGCCGGCGCATAGCCGGCGACCAGCGCTGCGCGGTCGTGAATTTTGGCAGTGGTGAAGAGCCAGCATGGCATGGTCGCAACTCCTTGATATCGGGGGAAGGGGAGCCGTCAGACTGTCGCAAACCGGGCAGAGCGATGTCCAGCGCTTCGCGCGTGTCCGACAGGCGGGGATGCAGCGCGAACCTGCGGTGCATCAGTGGATCGCGGCAGCTTCGTCCAGACTTTCGTACATCGCCTGGCGCAGCAGATAGGCGCGGCGCTTGTCGTCATCCTGCTGGATCTGCAGCATCGCCTGACGCTTCTGCTCGTGGCGATCGGCATTGGCGGACCTGATGAATTCCATATTGGCGATGGTCTGCCGTTGGGTGAAGTTGTGTGTCACGGTGCGGCGCTGCCGGTCGAAAAGGTGAAGCAGCTCGCGGGGCTTGCGCTGCCTCAGCACGGGCTCCAGCTTGTCGAACAGGTTGAAGGCGTCATGGATGCCCGAATTCATCCCGAACCCGCCCAGCGGATTGTTGAGATGCGCCGCGTCCCCGATCAGCGCGACACGCCCTTCCAGGAAGGATTTCGCGACGCGCTGGTGCACCCGGTACAAGGTGCGATGCCGGGTTTCGACCGATGCGCCATCGCCCGTCAGCCGGTCGAAAATGGCATTCTTGGTCGCATCCGACAGCAGGACATCGTCGCCGACCGAGCCATCGGTGGGCACCAGCACGCGCCAGAGCGAGGGCACCTTCAGCAGAACCAGCCATTCCTCGGGATCAGAGACATAATTGACCAGCGCCAGGTTGGGCAGGTGGCTGGCCAGATCCTCTGCGGTGGAAAGCGTGAGAAAACGCTCGGGATAGGTGAAGCCGTCGAATTCGATACCCAGCCATTTGCGCACGATCGAATTCGCACCATCGGCAGCGATCAGATAGTCGGCGCGAATGCTGTAGATCTTGGTCGCGCTCTCGACAAAGACGGTGACCCCGGCATCGTCCTGATCGAAGGATGTGATCCGCTGGCCGAAGCGGATATCCGCATTGGCATAGCGTGCCAGACCATCGGCCAGCGCGCGCGAAAGATGGTATTGCTCGCATTGAATGCGAAAGGGATAGCGCGTCCGGTCGGAAATCTCGGACAGGTCGAACGCGATATACTCGCCGGTCTTCCGGTCGCGCCAGTGATAGACCGGTGCCTTCAACCCTCGCTCCAGCAGCATCGGCGTGATGTCGATCTCGTCGAGCATCTCGAGGGTCGGCGGATGGAAGGTGGACGCCCGCAAATCCTGCGCACAATCGGCCCCTGTCTCGAGCACGACGACATCTGCTCCGGCCTTGGCGAGCAACGTTGCCATCGTGGTCCCGACGGGGCCCGCGCCTGCGACGACAATCTGGCAGCGTTCGCGCTTCATCTTGGTTTCAACTCCAAATTCAGACCCCTGCACCTATGCTGGCTAGGCAGCTGAAATCCGGATATGCCCGCCAGAATATCCGCCTTACGGTCAGCGACTTGCGGTGGGATGCAGCTGCATGTGGCGGGAGCATCGGAAGATGCGGGTGATGGCCGTCTGCGATCATTGCCCACCAGTCGGATAACGGGCAAAGCCCGCCCAGATTCACCCAGCGGCAGGCCAATATCCGCAAATGGCTGGGGCGATGCTGCGGCATCAGGCCGGGCGGCTCGGGATGGAGGAGACAGGCTATGGTATTTGCGCGAATGGCGGCTTGCCTGATGGTGCTGGCGTCGACGGGACTGGCCGCATGCGCCCAGGCACAGGCTCCGGCATCCACCCCGACGGCCCAGGCCGACCATCTGACGATCGAACAGCTGCGCGAGCGATATGGCGATGCTCAAAGCCGGTATCTGACGGTTGGCGACATGAAGATCCATTACAAGGACGAAGGCTCGGGTCCGGTGCTGTTCATGCTGCACGGTTCCGAGAGCAGCCTGCGCACCTGGGATGTGATTACCGAGCAGCTGAAGGGCCGCTATCGCATCATCCGCTATGACATTCCCGGGTACGGGCTGTCCGACGGCCCGAGCGATCGCGATGCCGCCACGCTCGACCCGATGGATATTCCGCTGGCCCTGGTGAAGAAACTGGGGGTGGAGCGCATGACCTTTGTCGGCGTCTCCAGCGGCGGGACGATGGGCATGTATCTGGCGGCCGAGCATCCGGCGCTGATTGAACGGCTGATCATCTCGAACACGCCCTCGGACCCGGTCGATTCATCGCATCTGGTCATGCCCGAAAGCTTCACGGCCGCGATCGCGCGGGCAAAGGCCACAGGCTTTCGCGACCTTGGCTTCTGGAACGAGTTTCTCAGCTATTTCGCGGGCGACCCCAAGCGGATCAGTGCACAGACGCGACAGGAATATTATGATTTCTATCGCCGCAAGCCCGAAAAGCACCCCATCGCCATGGTTGCGGTGATCGGCGACGGAGTGGTGGCGATGGAGCGGATGGCGCGCGTGAAGCAGCCGACATTCCAGATCTGGGGAGGGGCGGACAAGCTGTTGCCGGAAAGCGCCGCGATTGCCTCTGCCAGGCATCTGTCATCAGCGCAGATTTCGCGGGTTGTCATGCCAGATGTGGGCCATTATCCGCCGCTGGAGGCGCCGGTGCGCTTCGCCCAGCTGATCGCTGCCTATGTCGAGGCGGGCGTGCCGAAGCCCTGATGGCGCGTACGCCATTTTCCGACCGAATGAAGACAGGCCCATCATGAGCACCAACGACGACCTTCTGGAAAATTACAAGCGCGCCTATGATCGCCGGGTCGGCTTTGGCCAGCGGCCCGCACTGATCCTGATCGATTTCTGCCAGGGCTATTTCGATCCCGGATGCGATCTGTATGCCGAGGTTGACGATGCGCTGCAAAGCGCGTTGCGCGTGCGCGAAGCGGCCCGCGCTGCTGGCATTCCGGTGATCCTCACCAACGTCGTCTATCATCCCAGCGCGCTCGACGGCGGCCGCTTTTTCGAAAAGGCAGCGCCGCTGAAGAATTTCCTCAAGGGCAATCCCATGGGCGCGTTCGGGCCAGGGCTCGAACCGTTCGATGACGAACTGGTGATCTCGAAACAGTATCCCAGCGCCTTTTTCGGGACCAGCCTGGCCTCGACGCTGACCGCGATGGGCGTGGACAGCGTGTTGCTGACCGGATTGACCACCAGCGGCTGCGTGCGGGCCAGCTGTGTCGATGCCATGTCGCACGGGTTCCGCACCGCAGTGGTGGCAGAGGCGTGCGGTGACCGGCACGAAGCTCCGCACCAGGCCAACCTGTTCGACATGAATGCAAAATATGCCGATGTGGTGAGCGAGGCCGAGGCGATCGCGTTTCTGGCATCGCTCTGATCGCGGGCGAGCACAGGTTGACGGACCGATCGTCACCTCCGCCCCCCTGCCTCCCTGCCAGGAACCCTGCCAGTCTGCGGCGCGTCGGCGCTTCCTCAGGCCCTGCCCATGCGCGCGGCCGTCAGCTGCCTTCCTCCTGCCGCCGCAGCTGCTCCGGGTCGAGATTGTAGCGCGACAGCACCGCAATCGCAGCGAGCATCGCAATCGCCGGAAAGACCGAAACGCAAAGCGTGATCGCCCAGAGCGCGCTTTCGCCCTGGGCCAGGGCAGTACCGGTGCTCGAAGAATTATATCCCATCGATGACAGGAAAACCCCCATCAGCGCCAGCGCTGCAGCGGCAGAAAGCTTGTCGAGCAGTGTGGTGAAGCCCGCAAAGGAGCCCTCGCGGCGCTCACCGCTGTGCAGGAAATCATAGCGGATGGCATCGCTCAGCAGCGCATAGGCGTTGAGGATCATGCCGCCGCCCGCGACCCCGGACATGGCGGCGCGTGCCATGATGGCGAGATCGCTCTCGTTCGGACCTGCGGCAAGCCAGGTCAGATGGATCGCACCGAACATCGCCATCGCGACCATGTAGCAATATTTCTTGTCGAAGCTTTTCGACAGGCGCACCCAGATGGGCATGGTCCCCACCGTTCCGACGGTGGCCGCAGCGAAATAGGTGCCCAGTGCAAAGTCGCCCGACTGCAGCACGTAGCGCGTGAAATAGGCAAGCGACGCGGTGCCGATGGCGGTGCCGAACAGCAGGAAGACATGCGTGATCGCGAGAACCCGGAACGGCAGGTTGTCCCATGTCAGCTTCCACTGGCGGATGATCTTGAGCGCGGACCGGCTGCCTGCTGGCGGAACCGTGCGTGGCGCACGCAGCAACAGGCGGACTGCCAGCATGATTGCTGCAAACACGATCGATCCGACAATCACCGACATCAGCAGATGGGCATCGCGCCCCGATCCGAAGATCGTCAGCAGCCACGCGGGCAGGGTGGTGCCGATCAGCGTCCCGATGGCATTGCCGTAGGTCCGAAAGCTCATCAGCTTCGTTCGCTCATAGGGATCGGTGGATGCCTCGATCACCATGGCAAAGCCGGGGATGGTCAGCAGCGTGAAACCGGTGGCGTGGAACAGCAGCCCGAGCATCACCAGCGCCTGCGCGGCTAGGATCGACATGCCATCGGGTGTTCCGAACAGCAGCGCCAGGCCCAGCGGCATGGCAATCCCGCCGGCAAACAGGAACGGCAGCCGCCGACCCCATCGCGTGCGGCTGCGGTCACTCCATGTGCCGATGAGCGGGTCGGTCAGGGCATCATAGACCTTGGTCGCCGCAAACATGAAACCGGCCACGGTGGCTGAAATGGCAAGATTGTCGGTCAGGAACCGCAGTCCGAGAACCGTCACGACATTCTGTGCTGCGGCGTGGCCCAGCGGAACGAGCATGGAACCGATGCGAATCGCCCAGGTGCGGCTGTCCGGTGAGACCTCGCCTCCTGCAACCGCCTTGGCGGCCGCGTGCGCGTCTTGGTGCGAATCTGCCTTTGCGTCTGTAGCCACCGAATGTCCTCGCCTTGAGAAGTGTCTGCCACAGACTGTTGCTGCTTCCCGGCGCCGACACCGGGGTTATTCCCCTTGTCCGCATGACGGACAGAAGCTTGGTTTAATTGTAATAAAAATGTATCATTTAATCGCGCGAGAAGCTCGGAGCTGGCGGGATCGACGAAATCTGCGCCCTCCCCGGGCGCTTCGCTGAAAGGTTGCAAGGAGCGCAATTCCCTCATTTTGGGGAGATTTATGGGGGTTTCTCGTCACATGCGAAACGCCCGCGTCTGACGCAACAATCGTACAAATTCATGACGGCCTGCGTAAAAAATGGTCGCATCGCGGATAAACCGATTTCCGCGCGGCACGATTGGATATCAATACATGACATTTCGTCACGCCGGCATGACGGGCTGATCAGCGCAGACGCGATTCAGGCGACACCAACCGGGCCATAGACAGAACCTAACCTGTGGGGGTAAAATGACACCTATCGGATATCGCTACGTTGCAAGCTCCATGTTTGCTCTTGCTGCCGCATCGGCAGCAGCCCTTTCCCCATCGGCAGCCCATGCCCAGGTCGCAGGTGCCGAGTCGGAGCAGGAAGTTTCGGATGCCGAGCCGGCTTATGGTGCCATCATCACCGTCACCGCTCGCAAGCGCGAGGAAAACCTGCTCGAAACGCCGATCGCCATCTCGGCGTTCAGCGCTGAAGACATCGACAAGCGCGGTATCGTCTCGGTCACCGACCTTGTGGACAACACTCCTGGCGTCAACATCACCGGCGTGAATTCCGGGCGAAACGATCGTTCGTTCCAGCAGATCTCGCTCCGCGGCTTTACTCCGTCGACCACCTCGTCAACGCTGACCGCCAGCTTCATCAACGGCGTCCCGGTTTCCTCGGCCACTGCGCTCAACGCCGTGATCGACCCACAGCGGATCGAGATTCTCAAGGGTCCCCAGAACGCCTATTTCGGACGCAATGCCTTTGCCGGTGCGCTCAACATCGTCACCAAGCAGCCCGGCAACGACCTTGGCGGATCGATCGTCGGCGAATGGACTTCGCGCAACGGGTATGACATCACCGCCGCGATCGAGGGCGCCGTCATCCCCGATATTCTCGCCTTCCGCATCACGGGCCGCACCTTCGGCACCGATGGCAGCTATGTGAACCGGTTCAACCGCAATCAGACGCTGGGCGACCAGTCGACCCAGGCGGGAACCATCCAGATGAACTTCACGCCGACGCCGGAACTCAAGATCAAGGCGTTCGCGATGTATTCCGAAGACGATGACGGTCCATCGGCGGACGGCATGATCTCCGCCTACGAGCTCCGGTCGGTCAATGGCGCTGTCAACATTCCCTTCTTCAGCGGCAACAGCAATGGCACGCTGGTCGTTCCCGGCCAGTCCAACTGCATGCTCAACGGCTTTACCAGCGGCATTTCGGCCAATGAGGCGCGCGTTTCCCGGCCGTTCATCTGCGGAGCCCTCCCGGCGCTGGCCCCAGGCTTCAGCCCTGCCGCCAACACGATCGAGGACCCGCTGCTTGCCGCATCGCTGCGCAACGGCGATGCGCGTGTCGTTTCTCCCGCAGATGGTGCGCAGGGCTATGGTCTGACGCGCCAGTACCTCCATCTGCATCTCGCGATCGATTATGAACTGGGCGATACGGGCCTGACGCTCAGCTCGCTGACCGGCTATAACGATGAAGCCTCCAGTGCGCTGGACGATCTCGACAATTATGACAGCACGCCGTTCCGGGGATCGCTGGCCGGGGTCAATGGCGCGGCGCGACAGGTCTGGAACTTTCCGTTCCTGGTCGAGCGGGTCAACAAGGACTTCTCGCAGGAACTGCGGCTGCAATATGACAAGCGTGGGCCGCTGTCCGGCTTGCTGGGTGTCAGCTATCTCGAATCCGAGTTCGAGCGCGACCTAACCAATGTCTACTCGGAAGAGCAGTTCCTGTCTCCGCGCAGCATTGCTTCGCTCACCGCGCCGGGACGTTCGGAAACCTGGGGAATCTTCGGAAGCGTCAGCTATGACGCGACGCCCGAGCTGAACATCAGCCTGGAAGCGCGCTACCAGATTGACACCATCTTCGCACTCGCCGGCGGTCGCGGCCTGACACTGGGGGCGAACAATGCCTTCGGCCTTCCCCCGGGCGTGTTCGGCTATGGCGACACGATCCTGAAGGAGGATTACGAGAACTTCCTGCCGCGCGCGATCATCAGTTACGACGTGACCCCGGATGCGATGGTCTATGCATCCTATTCGAAGGCGGCGAATGTCAGCATCGGTTCGTTCAACACCACCTTCCTCAGCGGTTCTCGCGGCGAGCTCGATGCGGCTGCACAGATCGGTCTCAATGTGGTGCTCGACCCCGAAACGCTCGACAACTACGAACTCGGTTTCAAGGGCTCGTTCCTCGATGGCAGGCTGACCACCACGCTCGCGGCCTTCCACGCCGTATGGAAGGATCAGTACAACATCCGCTCGATCACCTTCCTCGACACGTCGGTCACCCCCGCCGTGCCGGTGGTCGTCAGCGGTACCGCCAATTCGGGCCAGACGACCATCAACGGTCTTGAACTCGATCTGGCGGCAGAACCGGTCGACAATCTGCTTTTCACCTTCTCGGGCGCCATCATTGATGCGTCGATCGACTCCTTTGCCGATCCCGCCATTTCGCGCACGACCGGGGTGATCGATGACGGCTTCAAGGGCAATCAGGTCGCGCTGACATCGAAATATTCGTACAACACCAGCCTGCAATATGGCGGCGATCTGGCAGGCCTCGAGGACGGGCGCTGGTTCGTTCGCGCCGACCTGAACTACAAGTCGAAGCAGTTCCTGAATGCCGCGAACCTGACCTGGATCAAGGGACGCGAACAGGTCAACGCACGTGCAGGCTTCTCCTACAAGGGCTTCTCGCTCGAGGCTTTCGCAACGAACCTGTTCAACAACCGCGATTATGTCTCGTTGGTCGAATCCTCGATCCTCGAACCGAGCTTCCGGCTCTCAGGCGCTGGTTTCAACTATGTCACGGTCGCGCTGCCGGAGCTGCGCACCTTCGGGATCAGGGCCGGCTACAAGTTCTGATCGGCGTGGCAGCGAACGCGACAAAGGGGGGCGGCACCATCGTGCTGCCCCTTTTTGATGCACGGGCGAACTGGTCCGGCAGCGACGAGCACAATCTGGCACTTGGCACATATCGGGGATAGGACATGAAGGGTTTTGCAAGATCATCGGGCCTGCTGCTTCTGGCGATCGTGGTTGTTGCGGCAGCCATTCTGGGAACCCAGCGACTGGGCTGGTGGAACCCGAGCTATGAAGAGGTGCGTGCCCGTCAGGCCGACGCGCCATCGAAGTTCGTGAAGGTCGGCGATGCGACGCTGCATGTGCGCGACGAGGGCGAGGGGCCGGTGATCCTGATGCTCCATTCGTCGATGTCGAACCTGCACATCTATGATGGCTGGGCCGATCAGCTGAAGGATCGATACCGGGTCATTCGCATCGACTGGCCGCCTTATGGCCTGTCGACCGATCCCAACCCCTCGACGGGGATGGGCGGCGTGGTCAGGCTGATCGAGGCCTTTGTCGAGCAGGAGGGGCTGGATCGTTTCGCGATGGTCGGCAGCTCCAGCGGCTCGACGATCTCGGTGCTGTTTGCTGCGCGTAACCCGCAAAAGGTCAGCGCGCTGGCGCTCTCGGTGCTGCCGCTCAAGGCACCGCCTCCGACAGAGATGCCGCCCTTGCTGGCCAGCCTCGACTGGGTCCACACCACCTTCACCCCCAATTACAAGTCGCGCTATTTCTACCAGAACAGCCTGTCGTTCCTGTACGGCCATCCCGAGGACCTGACCGACGAAACGATCGACTGGTATTACGAGACGAACAACATTCCGGGAGGCTTTGCGCGGGTAGGCGAATATTATCAGGCCAATCTGAAGGACGTTTGGAGCAAGGGCGCTGGCAAGGAAGCCGCCGCGCTGCGCGTGCCGATCTTGCTCCAATGGTGCGATTCCGACCCGGTGATCCCGGCTGATCGGGCGCAGGAATCGGTCGAGGAGTTCGCCAATGCCGATGTCACGCTGATCCGCTATACCGATCTCGGCCATTATCCGATGCTCGAAGCGCCCGAGCGGACCGGAAAGGATCTCAAGGCCTTTTTCGATCGCGTGCACGCCAAACCCGCGGCCGAGGCCGAAAGGGCGAAGTCTGATCCCGCCGTCTGAACATCGTCGGCCTTCCCGATCAAAAAAGCCACCGCGCGAGTTGCGCGGTGGCTTTTTCAATCGGCAGTTGCGGTTCGGGTCAGCTCTTCTTGCGGCCCATGGGTGCGAAGGGTGCCGGCGCTTGCGGCGGCCGCCAGCCATAAGGCACGGGTGCCGGGGTCTGCTCGCGGGCATAGTTTTCCAGGCTGGACAAGGACGGGCCGTAATCTTCGGTCGGCGCGCTCAGCCACTTTTCGTCCATCGCCCGGGCAGCGGCGACGATCTCGGGGCGAAGGCCCTTCACCCCGTTCTCGAGCGTCTGGAAATGGGTGAAATAGTTGATATGCCCCTCGGCCTGACCCATCAGCATCCAGGGTAGCCACGGGGTGACGCGCGACCAGGCCCCGATATGCGGAATGTGCGTCAGATGGGGGTTCTCAACGTCCTCGCGCTTTACCGTATAGATGAAATGCTCTGACACCCGGTTCATCACCCCGGCGGATTCGCGCGGCCAGTCGGCTGGCTGCAGTGCGTTCGGATAGACCATGTCGATGCCGACATTCAGGATCATCGTCCCGTTGGGCCCGAACTGCCAGTCCTGCAGGAACGGCTTGCGCTTTTCCTGCACGGATGCGCGCATGCCTCCATAATCGGGGCCGGGATTGGCCCATTGGCTGATGGTGAAGTTGAAAGGATCGTTGGCAATCGGCACCACCTTCACCTTTTCATCGGTATAGGGGTTGTGCCATTCGGTCAGCACTTCGCCGGTCTCGGGGTCGGTATAGAACACGACCTCGCGCAGCATGCGGCGGTAGCTGCCATCCTCGAGCCGCTTGACCCGCGTGAAGCTGAACCCTTCGACGCCGAACAGCGTGCGAACCGCTTCGTTGGGGCGCACGCCCATGGCCTTGCCCTTGAGCCAGCCGCACTTTTCCTTGGTCGGATCGATATTTCCGTCGATCCGGGCATAGGTGTCGCGGTTCCAGATCGGGTCCTTGAAGTCGATCTTCGTGCGAAAGTCGAAACCGGGTTTTCCGCGCGCGGTCCTGGCGGCAGCGGGAGCGGCGGCGGCGCCTACGGCCAGCGCAGCCAGGCCCAGGCTGTCGCGACGACTGAAAACTATCTCGTCCATCTTCATCTCCAACTCGATCGATCTGTGACAGATGTTCCACAACGCTCTGCGTTGCAGCCACAGGGCGAATCTGGTGTCCGTCAGACGGACAAGGCCCCCCAGCGCAGGATGCAGGCGGGGCTGCTGCGGCAGCCGCCAGGGCTATTTCTTGAGCAGCATCACCGGCAGATCGTCAGAAATCCGCGCATCGAGCTTTGCCTGTGCGGCGGCATCCTTCAGTCCGAAGGCCTCAAGAAACAGCCTGGACAGCGCAACGGCGATCGCCAGTTGATCGCGCTGGGGTGGCCCGGGCTTGTCGAAGTCGCAGATCGCTCCGCCAAAATAATGGTCCACGCCCGCCAGCACGAGCCCGTAGCGATGGTTTCCTGCCGCAGCCGCATCATAAGCCGCAAGATGCCCGCGCCAGGCCTCGGTATCGGTGTCGCCGGGAGGCATGTCGGCCGTGCCCGTCTGGATCAGGGCGGGCACGTCCAGCCCGGCATAGCCCTGGGCCGTGACCAGCACAGGGATCGGCGCGGGAGGCGAGAAGGCCAGCACCGCGCGCACCTGGGGATCGGATAGCGGGAGGCTTGCTCCCTCGGGCGGGACGGCATCGGCTCCGCCCAATGTCAAGGCGACCAGCCCGCCATAGCTATGGCCTGCCGCAACATAAGGGCTGTCCCCGATATGCGCAGACAGCAGGCGCATGTCCTCGATACGGGTGCGCCAGCTGGCAAGGCCGGGATAATCGGCGCTTCTGGCATATTGGCGCGAATCGACATGCAGCGGCGCAAGGATGCGCCAGCCCGCGGCCGCCCAGGCATCGATCATCCCCGGATACAGGCCGGGCGCGGAACCTGCCCCGTGCGAGAACAGGATCGTTCCGACGGCCCTTCCTGCGGGAATCCATTCGCTCACCAAGACCTCGCGGCCATCGGCCGTGGTCAGGGTGAAGGTCGACACCGCATCGCGCGCGGACAGGGCAGACGCGGAGCCGATGGCGACCCGGCGCTCGGCACAGGCCGCGAGCCCCAGCGCCGGAATCATCGCGATGTTCTGCATCAGGCGTCTGCGCGCCGGATCGAGACACCGTGTCGGGGTCGGCGCGGTAAATCGAGCGAGGCTGTGCAGCAGGGATCGCTTCATCATGTCTTTCTCCGGCGCAGGCAATCCGCTTGAGCAGCGCCTGGCTGGCTCAGTCCTTCGGATCGGGGGCAAACTGGCGATAGCGGCCGAGCAGGAGCAGCGCACCAGCGGCGGCCACGAGCAGCACGGCCCCCGTCTGCAGCGACCAGCTATAGTCGCCATGGCGGTCGAAATCGGCCCCCATGATCAGCGGTCCGGTGCCAGCGCCCACCGCAAAGAAGACGTACAGCATCGCGTAGATCGATCCATAGGCCTTCATTCCGAAATAGCGCGAGACCAGATAGGCGATCAGATCATATTCGATGCCCAGCGCAAAGCCGATGAGGAAAATCCCGATGCCCGCCGAAAAGGGCGTCAGCGTTCCCCATGCGAAGATCAGGCACGAGATCGCCGGGATGCTGAGGATGACGAACCCGACCAGCGGTGCCCAGATCCTGTCGATCAGCCAGCCGCCGGCAATTCTTCCGATCAGCGCCGACAGGCCGATCAGCGGGGTCAGCGTGACGGCGACGGCGGCATCGATACCGGCTATGTCGAGCATGTTCTCCATATTGGGAACGGGGCCCCCCAATACGATCGAGATCGGCAGAACCGCGATGGCCAGCAGCCAGAACCGCCAGTCGCGCATCGCCTGGCCGAAGGTCAGCCCGCCGGGCTGCGCGGGCGCGACGCCGGATGCCTGTTCGGGGGTCTGGCTTGACAGGAAGGCCCATGAAACCGGCAATGCGATCAGCAGCGGCAACAGGCCCAGCCCGATATAGGCACCGCGCCAGCCGAATTCGGGTATCATCCAGGCGAGCAGGGGCTTGCTGCAGATACCGAACAGCCCGGTGCCCATCATCGCCACGCCCAGCGCAAGACCGCGCCGCTGTTCAAACCAGCGGCTGATGGCGTTGGTGAAGGTGATCGGCAGCGTCCCTGCGCCCGCCAGCGTGATCAGCACCCAGTTGCCGTAGAACAGCGCCAGTGACCCGTTGGAAAACGCCAGCCCCATGAACGACAGTCCGAACGTCATCTGCGAGGCGAGCACCACGCGCCGCACCCCGAAGCGCTGGCTGAGCCATCCGGCGAGCGGCCCGGCCACCAGCAATGCGATCGTGGTGACCGAAAGGCCCGCCATGATCTCGCTCATCGACCAGCCGAACTCGCGGGCGAGATGGGGGGCGAAAACGCCCATGGTATAGATCGGCATCGCGGTAAGTCCGAGGCAGATGCCGACCAGCGAGCACAGCACGATGCGCCATCCGCGACGGAATTCCCCCGGGCCGCCGTCATGTCCGTCCGCCTGTGTCGCGATTGCCGTGGCCATCCATCGTCCTTTGCTGATCTGATTGCCAGCTTGTTGCGCGCGCCCCTGGCCGGACAGCGGCACGTGCGCGCCATCCGGCAAGCGGATAGTCGCCACGCCTGTGCGGCACCGGCTCCGGGCGCGGCATAACCTTTTCAGTCATTAGCCAAGCCCTCGCGACCGCATTGCCGGGGCCGGGTGGCAGCGCTCACAGCCAGGGAATCGCCAGATGAATGCAACCATAGCCCCCGACCAGTCGCTTCTGTCGGAATTTGCCCGGATTGTCGGCGACGGACAGGTCAGCGCCGACGAGGACCAGCGCAGGCTGTTCAGCGAGGACGTGTGGAGCGCCGGCGAGCATGTCACCCGGCTGATCGTCGCGCCGCGCAACGTCGAGGAGATCAGCGCCGTGATGCGTCTGGCGCGCAAGCTTGGCCTGACCGTGGTGCCGCGCGGCGCAGGAATGAGCTACACGTCCGGCTATCTGCCGCCCGATGGCAACACCATCTCGCTCGACATGGCACGAATGGACCGGGTGATCGACGTCTCGCCCGAGGACATGACCGTCACCGTCGAGGCGGGATGCTCCTGGCTCAAACTCAACCAGGCGCTGGACAAGCATGGGTTGCGTACTCCGTTCTGGGGGCCGATGTCCGGTGTCGCCTCGACCATCGGCGGCGGTCTTTCCAACCTCAACGCGATGTTCGGCGCAGGCCATCACGGCACCTCGAGCGAGAGCGTGATCGCGCTGACCGTCGTGCTGGCAGACGGCAGCATCATCCGCACCGGCGCGCGCGGCCCCGATGGCAACACGCCCTTCTATCGCCATTATGGCCCCGATCTGGCCGGCATCTTCTGCGGCGATGCCGGTGCCTTCGGGGTCAAGGCGGTGGTCACCTTCCGCCTCATGCGCAAACCGGCCTTCGAGGATTACGCGTCCTTCTCGTTCAAGACCGGCCAGGACATGCTCAAGGCGCTGGCCGAAATGGCCCGCGCCGGCATTGCCTGCGAGACCTGCGGCTTCGACCCCGGCCTGACCAAGGTCCGCATGCGCCGGATGTCGCTGATGAGCGACATCAAGACGCTGGGCAAGGTCGTCGGCAAGCAGGGCAATATGGCCAAGGGGCTGTTTTCTGCGGCAAAGATAGCGCTGGGCGGGCGCAATTTCATCGAAGAGGAGGAGTATCCGCTCCATGTCATCGCCGAGGGACGTTCGCGCGAAGGCGTGGCGCAGGACATTCGCGAAGCGCGCGAGATTGCCAGGCGCTTCGACGGGGTGGAAATCGAGAACACGATCGCCAAGGTGATCCGCGCAGATCCCTTCCCGGTGGCCAATTCGGTGCTCGGGCCCGAAGGCGAAAGCTGGACCCCGGTGCACGGCCATGTCTCGCTCAGCAATGCGCCGCTGTTCTTTACCGAAGTGCGGGCGCTGTTCGATTCGATGGCGGGCGAGTTTGCCGAATATGGGGTGCATACCGGCTTCCTGTTCACCTCGCTGTCGACCAATGCGATCACGATCGAGCCCGTATTCTACTGGCCCAAGCCCTATCGGCCCATTCACCAGACCATGGTCGAGCCCGCGCACCTTGCGCGTCTGCCGCAGCCGGGGGCCAATGCCCAGGCCAATGCCGATCAGGCGACCGCGGTCGTTGCACGCGCGCGCGAAGGCGTGAAGGAGATCGCGCGCAAGTTCGGGGCTGCGCATTTCCAGATCGGCCGGTCTTACGACTATCGCGGCAGCCGTGACGAAACGAGCAAGGCGCTGCTCGACCGCATCAAGCAGTTCGCCGATCCCGATGGCAAGCTCAACACCGGCGCGCTCGGCTTCGAATGACGCGCTGACGCGATTCATCAAACTCTTGGACAGGATATAGACAATGACGGACACCATCACCGAACCCGGCATCGTGGAAGCGATGCCGCTGCTTGCGAAGAATGAGGGCGTGTGGGAAGGCTGGTATCGCTATTATGATGCCAGGACGGGAAAGCTGGTCGACGAGCACCGCTCGCGCCTGATCTGCCGCCTGATCAGCGACGAGAACGGCGAGCGCTATCACCAGACCAACCACTATTTCTGGCCCGATGGCCGCACCGAGGTCCGCGATTTTCCCGCCGATTATCGCGATGGCCGCATCTGGTGGGACAATGACCTGATCAAGGGCTGGTGCGCAGCCATGCAACCCGATGACGCCAGGCGCACCTCCTGCCTCTATTGGGAGCGAAAGAACGAGCCCGGCCTGTATCTGTACGAAATGATCCAGAACAACGCCGATTACACCACCCGCCATCGCACCTGGCAGTGGTTCCAGGACGGCGAATGCTATCAGCGCACGCTGATCGACGAGAAGCTGGTCACCCGCGACTGGCAGAATTTCACAGGCGACGCCGCGCCGCAAGACTGACGCGCACCGCCGGTGCCGGGGTTCAGGCACGCCTAAAAGACATTCCCGACACGCCGCGCCTGGGCTGGATCAGGGTTATCCCTGCTCCAGCACCGGCGCGGCGCTCGTGCATAAAAGCGCCCAGCGCTCCGCGCGCGCGTCGTTCGACCGCAACGTGGCCGCCAGCCGAGGCACGGACGCAGCTGCAGGAAGCGCATGCTCAGCATACGTGGAGCGGCGATACCCAGGATTTGGCAGGCGGCTGGCTCGGCAGATCGTCGCGGGACTGCGGAGCGGTGGCGGAGACGGAGTCCGACCTATATCTGAAATAGCGATTTGATATCAAATGGATATGGAGATTTCAGAGTTCGGCAGACCCACACTCAGACCCACACTTTTGAGCGGAAGCAAGCGGATGACCCCGGCTGCTATTCATCCCGCGCCAAATCAAGAACCACGATGACAACGTCGCCGCGTTGCGCCGCAGGGCTCATCTCTACAAGTGCATCGCGCAAAGCTTCCGCCGATACCGGAGGAACTTTGCCTTTCGGCAGATACAGCGACTGTTCCACATCACCGAACCACAGGACCAAATAGATACCTCGCCGGTCTGCCTGCCAATCTGGCGTGTATAGTCGGTCAAGCTGGGTATCGGCTGCATGCCACAGGTCCCTGTGCCATTGTCCTTTCACTTCGACCGGCAGCCTGACGCCGTCTCCGTTGGTGACCGCGAAATCGCTAGCCTTCTTCCCTCCCGCCGAAGCTTCGCGCTCGGCCCGGATGCCATCCGGCAAGGTAGGCCGCAGCAGTGCGAGCAGGTGGTCGCGGCAATCGTTCTCTCCCTTACTCTTAGTGTATGGTTCGCTATAAAAGCCTGCGACGGGGTTCGCATCATCACCGCCTGGGGCAAGCCGCCTCGCCAGTACAGCGAGCTCTTCGAGCACCAGTGCCCGCAGGTCTGCAGCGCATTGCGGAGCGCAATCGGCGGCGACCGCTGCCAGCGCATCGAGCGTGACAGGGCGGAAGGTTTCTTCGACAAGCTTGCGCCGCTGTTCTGCCGAAATCCGCTTCAAGACATCTGTATAGCCGTCCGATGGCACGTCACGCAGTCGCCCCATGGCAGCAATGGCTTCTGCTGTCGTCCGATCACCGAGCTGGGCGATTAGCGCAACGATGTAGCTGGAAGCGTCCCAATCGTTGCTGCTGCCTTCGCTCGACATTGGACTGTAAACCATTGGCCAAACAGCGCGGAAGTGTGCGACGAGCCATTCGAGCTGAGGTGTCGATAAGCTCGTGCGAAAGCCGTCACCTTCCCGTCCCCCGAGCCGCGCGCGCATATTCCAGAGCAGCAGTCTTTCGGGCGGTCCTGGTGCTTCCAGTTTTGCCCGCGCTTTGTCGAAATCGACGAGCAATTCGACCGCCAGCCAGTTACGGCGGCGCTCATCATCGGTTATACCGGCTGGGCATCTGGCCGCAGAAATCTGCCGCAACCGGTCCCATTCGCCAGAGGCGATCAGCCGGTCGACAAGCTCCGACTCACGTTCCGCAGCCATTTTCGGATAGCGATCGAGCCAGTCAGCAGCGAGACGCGCGGCCAACGCAGCGTCACGCTTGGATCGCGTCAATTGATACAGCCCGTCAATATGCTCACGAGCCACGACAAACTGTGGCTCGATATACCCCCGCAAGGCTCGTTCCCACAGACCGCGAATGCGTAGCTGGGCTTCCAGCGCCTCTATCAGCCC
>CAXRCQ010000088.1:0-2244 GCA_964228845.1 Blastomonas sp. | reverse complement strand
CAGGAAGTGCGCGACTTCGCTGCGAAGCAGAACTCGGACAGCTATCTGGCAGCGACTGCCCCGGTAGAAGGTGCGGATGCAGGGATGGGTGAGATGGCCGAGAAATACCGCGAGGGCGGCGATCTTTACATGCCGGCGGACCCCGCCGACTGAACCACAGCTTCCCCGTTATCTTTGCGTGCGAAGTACTGGTCCAAAATCAAGCCGGTCGTCATCGCCAGCAGGGCTGGAAGCGACCAGAAAGCGCCCACGCGCCAGGAAACGATGCTGGCTTCAGGCGGCAGGAAGAGGGCGATGCCTTCGAACGTCACTGTCGCTGCGTGGAATGCTGCAAACCAAAGCGGCCAGTATTTGTCGCCCGAAAGTGCGAAGCGGCCGATTGCAGCCAAGAGGATGCAATCGATGACGACCACCACCGCCAGAGCCTGACGGGCGGCGAGGAAGCTGAATGTCAGGCTTGAGGCAATCGCTGTCGCGACGATAAGCGCGATCATTACTCGATCGCGGCGATCGCCTGCTCGCCAGCTGATTGTCAGTGCTCCAAGCAGGAACAACCAGAAGGCGAGCAGGAAATAGTCGGTCATTCTCAGGCCGCCTCGGCGTTCCGTTCGGCATGGGCGAGCCTGCCCGAAACCTTGTAGTCGGGTGGGCAGCCGAAGGCTTCTGCCTGGAGGTTCGACGCCTTCTGGATTTTCCGCAGTTCGCGCGTCGCCTGGCCGATATCGTTGCGCGTGCCGATCATCTTGTTCAGGCCGTCACCGGCACTTGCGAGTGCTCCCTGTGCGGCGAGAACAGGAAGGCTGGATGCCTTGCTGACCTCGACAATGCTTGCACACAGTTGCGCCAGGCGCATGACCGCCGTGTCGACAGCCTCGACGGAAGCCTGCGTGTCGCTGGCGATGACCCTGCCTGCTGCTGCTTTGATATCGTGCATCGAATGATCCTTTCGGTTTGTTGTCATCAATCGGTGCACTGATGAGGTCACGAATTGGCGAACTCGGCCATGTCGGAAAGGCCCAAAACGGTTAGAAAGACGAGGCAACTCAGCATCGTGGCAACAGCTGCGATGCGTACCATCCAGATCAGGCGCCGGACCTTGGGCGTGTCATTCCTGGAGCCGCCGAGTGGCGGGAATATCGACTGGCTGAGTGCAGACTTGGCGGACGTGCGCAGAGGTGGGGCCTGAATAAAGGCATTCGAAAAATCCACCAGCTCTGCGTTGGGGTCGAGCATGAATTTGGGGCTGGTACCTTCGTGCTCCCGCTCGATTTCCTGCAAGCGTGCAACTGCTGCCAAGCGGTTGTTGACCTGCAGGATGTCCATCACGGTCGCGATGTGCTGTTCGACCGTGCGATGGGAAATTCCCAATTGGTGGGCAATCTGCTTCGCCGTCAGCCCTCGCCTGACAAGCTCGATGCAATCGGCTTGGCGTGGGGTCAGATTGGCAGCTTTCGCCAGATCGAACTTGGTTTCCATTACTGATCCATAATGGACCCGATTTCCCGGGATTGGCAAGCTAAAGCAATGGTTTGATAAGTTGCCGTCGCAGATCCGTCAGCCAGCCGGAACCAGTTTCTCCACCAGCGCCCTCAGTTCGCTCGGCGTGGTGTGGCCGGCTACGATCTCGTGATAGCCGATGCCCGCCTTGCGCGTCCTTGGCACCCTATCGCTCCGCTGCTTGAGGACGGGCGTCCTTCTTCACCGCATCGCGCGCATCCCCGCTAGCCGCAGCGCCCAAACGCGCTTCTTTCCTTGTTCGAGAAGCCGCACTCCCCATCTAAGGGATAGCTACCTGTCGTTTCCGACGGTCCTCTTCCCGTTTCCACGGGAACCGCTCCCCCGCCAGCTCTCGCCATTTAGCCCGCGCATTAGCGGTCATTCCTGGCTGCCTGCGCTTTTCGGAAAGAAACAATCCCATGATCCACTATGGAAAAGTCGAGACCTTCGACAGCGAAACACAGCAAGGCACGATACAGCCCAATGCCGGCGGCAAACCGCTGTCGTTTCGCCGGGTCGACGTTCAGCAGCAAGCTGGAGAACCGCGATGCGAAACGTATTTCGGATATGAAACCTGGACAAAGGACGATGGCGAAACGGTTGCCGTCCACCTGCGCCAGCTTTCCTGAACAGATGCAAGAGACGCCCCGGGTCGATACGACGCGGGGGGCCCTCTTCCGCAGATGATCGCCCCGGGAGGCCGGGCAGGAGCTCGATCCGGGTCACTCCGGCGCCGGGCGGTGGGGG
>CAXRCQ010000087.1:0-22378 GCA_964228845.1 Blastomonas sp. | reverse complement strand
AGCGGGGGGCGCGTCATCCGGGGTGTCGTCGAAGGCGGTGCCGATCCGCAGCGATTCATTCCCGAGCTGATAGCGCTGTATCGCGCGCGCCGGTTCCCGTTCGACCGGCTGATCGACTGCTTCGCCTTTGACGACATTGCCGAGGCGATTGCGGCGGGCGAGAGCGGGCAGGTGGTCAAGCCGGTGCTGATCCTGCCCTGACCCGCCGGAGCGCCGTCCTGACGGTCACTCGATGCCGAAGCTCGTGTCGATGATCCGCGCCGCCAGCAGGACATCGCTGCTATCGCTGTCGGGAGCCAGCACCGCCTCGATCGGGGCCGAAAGGCTGTAGGTCATGCTGTCGATCTCGAGCTTGCGCTCCGCCTGACCGCTCAGCATTTGCGGCACGATGCGCATCAGCAATTTCGAGCCGAAGCCTTCGCGCGATGCTGCGCCATCGGGTGCCGCCATTTCGATCCCGGTTTCGTGCCAGCGGAAACCGAACATCCCGTTCGCGATGCACCATTCCACGGCAACCCTGGCATGGTCCACCGCGCCAAGGCCGTATTTCTGCGTGTTGGTAGCGAGCTCATAAAGCGCGAGGCTGAGCTGCTGCGCGGCAACGGGGTTGATCGTCAGCGATGGCCCGGAGGCAGAGATGCGGTCGCCATAGGTTCGCTGGAGCACGTCGAGTCCGCGATCGACAATATCGACCAGCTCTGCTGACGAGCGCTCGCTTCTGGCCATCGAGCGCGTGGTGTCCGCCAGCGCGCGGACCCGGCCCAGAAAGGCATCGAGAAAATCGCTGGTCCGCTCCGATCCCCGCGCGGACTGGGTCGCAAGCGAATGCACGACGGCGAGCAGATTGCCGCTGCGATGCACCGCCTCGCGTGCCTGCACCGCCAGCGCGGCCGTGGCCTGTTCCAGCTCGCGCGTCCGCTCCTGCACCTGGTGGTCGAGCGACGCCAGCGTTGCCTTGTGCGCCGCAATCTCGGCCTGCAGGCTCTGGTTGACCGATGCGAGTGCCGCTGGAGAGGGCAGGCGGATGATGTCCGGGATCAGCCGGAACAGCACCACCGCCGTCGTCATCGAGACCAGCCCCGTCGCCAGCTTGACCCAACCGGTCCAGGGATAGATCGGAAACCACAGGGTGACGATTCCCAGCAAATGGGTGAGCCCGCACAGCAGGATGAACGATGCGAACAGCGTTACCAGCCCGCCATGCGGCACCTCGGTGCGCTGCCGCAGCACGCGCAGCAGGGCGATGGGGATGGCGGTATAGGACAGGAAGATCAGCAGGTCCGACCCGGCCCAGAGCAGCACGAGCCACGGTTCCCACAACAGGCACATGCCGTGCGGCATATAGCCGCCATAATCCATGCTATGGTCCATTCTGCCTGCTCCTGACGTCCATCAGTCCAAAGATGCGGGAGCACGCATTGCTTGCCAACCCGCCACCATCCTTATCCAACCATGGACGGTCGGGATAGTCCGGCCCGGCCGCTGACGTAACGTGCAAGAGCATCAAGCGCAGCCCTGAACGAAGAATCCCTGTGGCCGATCGGCTCGCGCGGCGGCGGATCATGCGCCGTAACCTGTGCTGGACACGGGAGGATAAGTGGCGGAAACGGAACGGATCTCGCGCTGCCGAGTTGCATCGATACGTTTTTCATTCTCTCCCGGATAGCCTGTATGCGACACGCCCTTCTGCGACCAATCGTTGCCTGAGTACCCCTGCCCATGACCCATGCCGAGCAGGCGCGGCTGGATGCTGCGCGCGTTACCGCCGCCATCGACGGTACCGACGCCAATACCGATCCCTTCATCGCTGCCGTACGCGCGACGCGCATGCCGATGGTCATCACCGATCCCCGGCAGCCGGACAATCCGATCGTCTTCGTCAATGACGCCTTCTGCGCATTGTCCGGCTATCCCCGCGACGAGATTGTCGGGCGAAACTGTCGCTTCCTGCAGGGGCCGAGGACCGATCGCGATGCTGTCGCCCTGCTCCGCCAGGCGCTCGAGGCCGTCCGCCCTATCGAGCTGGACCTGCTCAACTATCGCAAGGATGGCGAAACCTTCTGGAACCGGTTGCTGATTGCGCCGGTGCGCGATGCCACGGGGGAGCTGGCCTATTTCTTCGCCAGCCAGCTGGACGTCACGCTTGAGCGCGAGCGGCTGGCCAATCTGGAAAGCAGCAACGCGGCGCTGGTTTCCGAACTGGCGGGCCGCCTGCGTGAACAGAAGGCGAGCGAGGCCGAGTTGCGCTTCACGCTCGAAGCCGGGCGGTTCGGTGCGTGGAGCCTGACCCTGCCCGGCATGGAGCTGGAGACGTCGCCGACCTGCCGCGTCAATTTCGGACGACGGGGCGACCAGCCGCTCAGCTATCCGGCGCTGCTGGAATCGGTACATCCCGACGATCGCGATGCCGTGCGCGAGAGCATCGAGTCGAGCATCGCCCGTTGCGCCGATTGCGACATCGAATGCAAGGTGCTGACCCCGCAGGGCGAAATCCGCTGGGTCGCGCTGCGCGGACGGCCCTCGCTGCTGCCCGATGGCAGCCCGACCAAGCTGACGGGGATTTCGCTCGACATTACCGAGCGGGTGCGGGCAGAACGGATGCGCCAGGGCCTGATCGCACTGGCCGATGCCTTTAGAGACATCGACAATGCCGCCGATATCTCGTTCGCCGCCGCGCAGATCCTGGGGCAAACGCTCGATGTCGATCGTGCCGGCTATGGTACGGTCGATCCGGTGGCCGAGACGATCACCATCGAGAAGGACTGGAACGCGCCCGGCGTGACCAGCCTCGCCGGTACCCTCAACTTCCGCGATTATGGCAGCTATATCGAGGATCTGGTGCGCGGTGAGACGGTGTGGTTCGAGAATGCCGAAACCGACCCGCGCACCATCGACACCGCAGATGCGCTCAAGGCCATTACCGCGCAGGCCGTGGTCAACATGCCGGTGATGGAGCAGGGCGAGATGGTCGCCCTGTTCTATCTGAACCATGGCACGACGCGGACATGGCGCGAGGACGAGATCGATTTCGTGCGCGAGGTTGCCGACCGCACCCGGATCGCGGTCGAGCGGCGCCGCGCTGAGCTGGCCCTGCGCATCGCGAACGAGCGGCTGACCTTTCTCGATTCCGTCGGGCGGGCTGCCACTGACGCGCGCGATGCCGATGCGGTCATGGCGATCACGACGCGCATGGTCGGTGAATATATGCGCGTAACCAGTTGTGCCTATGCGGACATGGATGCGGACCAGGACGGCTTCACCATCCGCGGCGACTGGGCCGCGCGGGGTTCGGCCAGCATCATGGGCCATTACCGGCTGGCGCTGTTCGGCAGGCGCGCCGTCGAGGAGCTTCACGCCGGACGCCCGCTGATCATCGACGATATCGCAAATGAGCTGGCACCGGATGAGGCCTCGACCTTTCTCGACATCGGCATCGGAGCGACCATCTGCGTGCCGTTGCTGCGCGAAGGTCGACTGGTGGCGCTGATGGCGATCCACGACCGGGTGCCGCGTGCGTGGACCGCAGAGGAACTCGCGCTGATCCGCGAGGTGACCGACCGTTGCTGGGCGCATATCGAGCGCGCGCGCGCCGAGGCGGAACTGCGCGATCTCAACGTGACGCTCGAAGCGCGGGTGGAAGAGCGTACCGGGCAGCTGCTGCGCACCGAAGAGGCGCTGCGTCAGGCGCAGAAGATGGAGGCGGTGGGCCAGCTGACAGGCGGTCTGGCGCACGATTTCAACAATCTGCTCGCCGCGATCGGCGGCAGCCTCGAGATGATGCAGGCGCGGATTGCGCAGGGCAGGGTGGATACGCTCGATCGTTATGCGCATGCGGCGCAGGGGGCGGTCAAGCGTGCGGCCGCCTTGACCCATCGTCTGCTCGCCTTCTCGCGCCGCCAGACGCTCGACCCCAAGCCGGTCGATGTCAACCGGCTGGTCTCGGGCATGGAAGAGCTGGTGCGGCGAACCGTGGGGCCGCAGGTCCAGCTGGAGATCGTCGAGGCGAGCAGCCTGTGGACGACGCATATCGACGCGCACCAGCTGGAAAATGCGCTGCTGAACCTGTGCATCAACGCTCGCGACGCCATGCCCGAGGGCGGGCGGCTGACGATCGAGACCGCGAACAAATGGTTCGACGATCGCTCAGCGGCCGAGCAGGACCTTCAGCCCGGCCAGTATATCTCGTTATGCGTCACCGATACCGGGACGGGAATGAGCCAGGACGTGATTGCCAAGGCGTTCGACCCGTTCTTCACCACCAAGCCGCTGGGACATGGGACGGGCCTGGGGCTGTCGATGATCTATGGCTTTGTGCGCCAGTCCGGCGGTCAGGTCCGCATCTATTCCGAACTGGGGCAGGGTACGACAATGTGCCTGTATCTTCCGCGCCATCACGCCGCGCTCGAGGCCGATCCGATCGTTCCTCCACTGCAGGCGGCCCTGCCGACGAGCAAGGGCGAGGTGGTGCTGGTCATCGACGACGAGCCCACGGTGCGGATGCTGGTGGGCGAGGTGCTGGCTGAGGGGGGCTATACCACGATCGAGGCATCGGATGGCCCTTCGGGGCTGCGGGTTCTCAATTCGGATGCAAGGATCGACCTGCTGATCACCGATGTCGGACTTCCTGGCGGGCTCAACGGCCGCCAGGTGGCAGATGCCGCGCGCGTCGTGCGGCCCGATCTCAAGGTGCTGTTCATCACCGGCTATGCCGAAAACTCGACCATCCGCCAAGGCCAGCTCGATCACGACATGTCGATCATGACCAAGCCTTTCCATCTCGACCTGCTGGCGCGCAAGATCAGCGAAATCCTGGGCGGGTGAACCGCGCGCGCAGCGCTGACGGGGGGCTTGGCCCAGGACCGTCAAAGCTTCGCTGCAGCTTCCCTGATCGCGCGCCGGATGCTCATATAGGTGGCGCAGCGGCACAGATTGCCGCTCATTGCTTCGTCGATCGCGGCGTCATCGGGTGCCGGATTGTCGCGCAGGAGAGCCGTTGCCGACATGATCTGTCCCGATTGGCAATAGCCGCATTGCGGGACGTCATTGTCCACCCATGCCTTGCGAATGGCATCGGCAGCAGGACCGGAAACGCCTTCGATCGTCGTGATCTCCGCGCCATCGAGCGAATCATGCGGTGTCACGCAGGCGCGGACCGGATCGCCATCGACATGCACCGTGCACGCGCCGCACTGGGCTGCGCCGCAGCCGAACTTGGTTCCGGTCAGGCCGAGATGGTCGCGCAGCACCCATAGCAAGGGTGTCCCGGCTGCGGCATCGACCGTGCGGGATTTTCCGTTGATCTTCAGCGAAATGGCCATGTTCGCCTCCTGGTCCTAAGCGTTCTGCCGGGTTGGCAGGATGAGCTTGCTGCCGTCCGCGCCGATCAGGGGCAAGGTGCGCAAGCGTTGACCGGTGGCCGCGAAGATCGCGTTGGCAAGCGCGGGTGCTGCCGGCGGCGTCGGTGGTTCGCCGACCCCGCCCGGAGGCGCATCGGACCCGATGATTGCAACCTGAAAGTCGCGTGGTGCCTCGCCCATCCGCATAAGCCGCCAGCTGGGGAAATTGTCCTGCACCACCGCGCCGTCCTTCGCGGTGATCGCGCCGTAGAGCGCGTTCGACAGCCCGTAGATCGTTCCGCCTTCCATCTGCGCGCGCACATGGCGCGGGTTGATGACGGTGCCGGCGTCCACGGCCAGCCACACGCCGGGAATGGTCAGCGTGCCGTCCGCGCCGACAGCGACTTCGACCACGGTGGCGACATAGCTGAGGAAGGACCGATGCGCGGCAATACCCAGGCCGCGGCCCCTGGGCAGCTTGCGCCCCCATTTGGCCATGTCTGCCGCCTTCTCGACCACCTGGCGCAATCGGCCGGTGTCGACAGGATATTCGCCCAGATCGCCCCCGTAATTGCCATAGGTGGCACCTTCGGCGGTCGGGTCGATCTTGCGCGGCGGCCCGATCAGCTCGAGCAGATAGTCCTTCTGGTCGCGCCCGGCGGCATGGGCCAGCTCCGCCGCGAAGCTCTGCACCGCGAAGGCGTGGTAGACATTGGCGACCGAGCGCAGCCAGCCGATCCGGACATGGCCCCTAGCGTTGCCAGATTCGATCCGCAGGTTCGGCGTGGCAAAGGGCATGTCGGTGGCGCCCATGCTCATCTCGCCATCGCTGGGCTCAGTCACTGCATCGTCGAAGGTCGAGCTGATCGGGGGAAAGACGGTGCGGTGCAGCCAGGCGGTGCATTTCCCGCTCTCGTCGAGCCCTGCCTCGCAATATTGCGCGCTGACCGAATGATAATAGCCGTGACGCACGTCATCCTCGCGCGTCCATGTCACCTTGACCGGCTTGCCCATCTCGCGCGCGATCAGTGCCGCCTCGACCACGAAATCAGGCTTCGACTTGCGCCCGAAGGCACCGCCCAACCAGGTGGGCGTGACCTTGATATTGGCCTTGTCGATGCCCAGCGCCTCGGCCAGGGTCTCGCGCGTGCCCTGCGGATCCTGCACGCAGGCCCAGCATTCAAGCCGATCGCCATCCCATTCGGCCGTCGCACTGGGCGGCTCCATCGGTGACTGGCTGAGATGCGGCGCATAATATTCTGCCGTGATCCGCTTGCTGGCCGAGCCAAGGGCAGCATCGACATCGCCGCGCGATCGGCGCACCTTGCCGCCGCGCCGCGCGGTCGCCCGCAACTGTTCGGCATAGCTTTCGGAATCGTAGCCCGCATTGGGACCGGCCTGCCAGGCGATCTCGAGCGCGCGCCGTCCCTCGATCGCGGCCCAGGTATCGCGCGCCACCACGGCCACCCCGCCCAGCGGCTGGAACAGGGCAGGGGGCCGCGCATCGGGCAACCGCACGATCTGCAGCACGCCGGGAACCGCCCTCGCCTTGCTGTCATCGATACTGCCCACGCGGCCGAACAGCTGTGGAGGCCGTGCCACCACCGCATGCACCATTCCGGGGCGCTTGACGTCGATCCCGTAGGTGCTGTCGCCGGTGACGATGCACGGAACGGTGAGCGACGGAATCTCCTCGCGGATATAGCGCCATTGCTCCGGTGCCTTGAGCTTGATCTCCGCTTCGGCCGGAATGGCGAGTCTGCCCGCGAGCTCGGCCAGATTGCCATAGGACAGGGTCTCCCCATTCGCGCTGTTGCTGACCAGACCGGCTTTGGCCTCGCACTGGTCGGCCGGCAGCTTCCAGTATAGCGCGGCTGCGGCGACCAGCATGTGCCGCATCGCTGCACCCGCCACGCGCAGGCGGTGGAAGTTGAAGCGCACGGAACGAGACCCATCGGTATTCTGGTCGCCATAGCGTTCATGCCCTTCGGCCTGAACGATCCTCACCTTGTCCCATTCGGCTTCGAGCTCATCGGCCACGATCTGGGCCATCGAGGTCCAGACCTGCTGGCCCATTTCCGATCGGTGGCAGGTGATCTTGACCGTGCCGTCGCGTTCGATCGCGATCCAGAGCGCAGGCGTCGCGTCGCCCCCCTTGACCTCGGTGAGCGGGCTTTGGCCGGGGTCTCCCAGCTTGAATGCATCCGCATCGATCTCGGGTTCGACATAGCTCGAACATCCCGCGAGGGTCACGCCGAGCACGAACAGTCCCGAACCGCCGACAAAGGCGCGGCGGCTCAGATTGACGATGGGGCTGGGCTGCTGGCTGTCGCCTCCTGTGTATCGCGCAGAAATGATTCCGAGATCGCGGATCACCATCGGCAATGCCCCCTTCAGCCGGAAGCAGCACATTGGCCCGGCAGCCGAGCCTAGTTCACAATCGCACGAGCTAGCAACAGGCAAGACACCCTGCTCAGCCTGAAAATCGCTGGTTCGCGGGCGGCATCCCCATCCGGTTTCTTCGGCTGGCACCATGCCGCATCCCGTGGAACCGGCTCGAGCGACGTGACCCGCGAGGGCAGGGCGAGACCGACTGTGGTGCCGGAAGCGCTTTCGCAAGCCTGTGCCCTCCCTTGCGCTGATCCATGCGATCAGAGATCCATGGTGAGATACGCGGACAGGATGCGGCCATCGAAGATATCATAGGCACCCGCGCCCTGAAGATCGAAGCCGCGCACGTCGAACACGTTGGTCATCGACACGCGCAATGTTGCAGGGGTGCGGCCCAGCGTGAAGGCATAGCGCCCGCCGAGCGCGACAAGCGTGCGCGCGTTGATGAATACCCGGTTGTCGACCGTCGCTGGCAGCCTTCCGGCGTGGCTGATGCCGCCATCGATCGATAGCCCGGACAGCCAGGGCAGCCGCCAGTCGAGATTGAGATCGAGCCGCTGGCGCGGGGTGCCGACTGGGCGCTCGCCCAGCCTGCCGAGCCTCACGCCTTCCCCCGTCACGCGCGGGTCGAGCAGCACGGCGCCCACAGTCATGCTGAGCTGCGGCGTCACCTTGCCCGAGAACGAGAATTCCGCGCCCCGGTTGCGCACATCGCCGAGCGCGCGGAAGACATTGTCGGTATCGAGGTCGAAATAGGGTTTTCTAAGGTCGAACACCCCCAGCACGAGCTGCAGATCGGTGTTGAGCTGATACCGCAGCCCGGCCTCGGACTGGCGGGTGATGATCGCGGGCAGCGCCTCGTTGCGGTTGAGCGCGAACGAGGGGGCAACCCCGCTTTCCTCCAGCCCGCGCGTATGGCTGGCATAGAGCGCCAGCCGCGGGATGGCGGTGATCGCCAGACCGGCATTGTACAGCAGTGGCGTCGCACGCGTGCTGACGGTGCCGAGCACCGGCTGATCGACGCGCTTGCGATAATCCGAATGGCTGAGCCCGAGCGTCAGTTCGCCCACCCCCTCCCATCGACCCTGATAGGCGAGGCCCGCGAACCATTGGCGAACGCTGTCGCGCGCCTGGGGGCCGAAGGCACGCGCCGGGCGCGGCGGATCGAGCACCTCGCCGATCCGCACAGCGCCCAGATCGATGCGCTGGCCGCCATCGAAGCTCTGGCCGCGATCGCGCCCGCGAAAGCTGAGAGTCAGCTGGTGCGTCCGCGATCCTTCGGCAAAGGTCTTGCCGAGCCGTAGCTCGCCGCTGGTCGAGAACAGGCGGCTGGGCGGATCGGCAATGATCAGCTGTCGTCCCGTGCCCTCCGGCGTCAGGTCGAAGATCAGGTTCGTGAAGCTTCGCGCGTCATCGAACAGCGAGCGGAACAGTCCGGCGCGCAGCTGCCAGCCCTGGCCGAGATCGATCCGTCCGAAGCCGCCATAATTGATCGCGACGCCGCGATAGCGCGCCCAATCCGGACCGAAATAGCGGCGGCGTGGCACGCGCGGCGGTCTGAAATCGCCATCGGGAATGTAGATCGGCCCGGCCTCGTCGCCGTACAGGTCCGACCTTGCCCAGAAGGGGATGATCTCGACAGCATCGCTGGGCGTGATCCTGAGCGATACCGCTTCGATATGCTGCAGGCTGTCGGTCGCGTTGTAGAAGGCGTTGCGGTACAGGCCCGCGCCGACCCCGAGCGACAGCCGCTTGTCGATCAGCGGCAGGCTTGCATCGACCTCTGCTCCCGCCGCGCCATAGCTGTTGGCGTCGATCAGCGCCGCCAGCGAGGCGCTGTCACCCGGCTTGCGGAAGCTGTAATCGACAATGCCCGTCGGTGCCGGAAAGTCGAAGCCGAAAGCGCTGAGGCCGACACGGATCGTGGTCGATGTGCGGATGCGCCCGGTCAGTCCCCAGACCTGATCGAAATACAGCCCTTCGATGCGGATATTGCCCGCCCGGGTAGGCGAGAAGCCGCGCACTTCCGATGCGCTATAGATGCCGATTGTCTCGCGCCCGACGCTGACCCCGAAACCGTCGGAAGCCGCGCGCACCGCGTTCTCGGTCGATCGCCCCTTCTGGCCGAGCGCGCTCGCCTGTTCGGCGGAAACTGGCCCTGTGGCCGTTGTGTCGCCAGAGACGCTGCCGACGTCGCGATCCTCTCCGGCGTCAGGCTGGGCGGCGGGTGGGACTGGCGCGGCAAGCAGCAGCACGCCTGCAACGGTCAACGCCCAGGACATCGACAATCAACCGGCTGAAGGACGCGCGGGGGTATCGATGACCAGCACTAGCCTGCGTTCTCCGCTATCCTCGATCGGCGGCGATCGGTGCAGGCACGGCCTGTGGCCCGGGCCGAACTCATGTCCCTTGAACAGCGTGACCGCACCCGCCGGAATGCGCTGCAAAGGTCCGTCGGGATCGTCGCCCAGGGTATAGTCCGTGCCCGGCCCCGCCAGCGTGCAGATAAGCCGGACATCGGTATAGTCGGCATGCACCTTGCGACAGGCATTGCCGGTTACGCCTTCAAGCCGCAGGCGCACCGTCTCGCATCGCATCAGCGCGGCAAAACGCCTGGCAAGGTCAGAGAGCGATCGGCCGACGCTTTCAGGCAGTTGCGGCAGGTCGCTCAGCAAGGCATCGGGTCGTCCGGCCGCGCGATGGCCGAAGGGGGCGATATCGAGCCGCTGCTCGATATCACCCCGCGGCAGCAGCACCGCATCCTTGTCGATCACGACCCGGGTTAGGGGATGGTGGATCGCGTCCCAGCGCTGGTGGGCAGGCACGGTGGGTTCGATAAGGTTGAGGGCTGCCATGGCTCAGGCGCTCTCCAGGATGCGGGCGTGTTCGCCCCATTCGGGAAAGGGATCGGGCAGGGTCTGCCAGCGTTCGGGCGTATATCCATCGGCCTCTACCAGGCAGCGGTCGAGCGCGGCGCGCATCCATGCCTCGTCCATGTCGATGCCGATGAACACCAGTTCCTGCCGCCGGTCTCCCCAGGTCGCATCCCAGTTATGTGCGACAAAATCCTCGAACTGGTTGTCGTGCGGCCACTGGTTCTTCGGCACCGAGGCCCACCAGCGGCCCAGCCGCGCGGTCATGGTCTGCGATCCGGCCACGGCCAGTTCACCCACCCAGGCCGGCCGCGTCGCCAGCCAGAAAAAGCCCTTGGCGCGCACCACGCCTTCGAGGCCATCACCGGTCAGGAAGTCGTAAAAGGCCTGGGGCGCGAACGGGCGGCGGGCGCGATAGACGAAGCTTTCGATGCCATATTCCTCGCTCTCGGGCCGGTGGCTGGCATAGCCGTAAAGCTCTTTCGCCCAGAGCGGATGTTCTGCCGCGCGGTCATCGTCGAACAGGCCAGTGCCAAGGATCTGGTCGAGCGCGACCCTGGACCGGTCGGCGGTGATGATCCGTGCATCGGCGTTGAGCGAAGCGCAGAGCTTGGTCACTATCGACAGATGCTCCGCACTGACGTCCGACGCCTTGTTGACGATGATGACATCGGCAAATTCGATTTGCTCGACCAGCAGGCCGACCAGGCTTCGGGTGTCGTCCTCGCCCAGCGATTCGCCGCGATCGGCGAGAAATTCGTGGCTGGCATAATCCTTGAGCAGGTTGACCGCATCGACCACGGTCACCATCGTGTCGAGCGTCGCGACATCGCCCAGGCATGTACCTGCCTCATCGCGGAAGCTGAAGGTCGCAGCTACCGGCAGCGGCTCGGAAATGCCGGTGCTCTCGATGACCAGATAATCGAAGCGCCCCGCTTCGGCGAGCGCGCGCACCTCCTTGAGCAGATCGTCACGCAACGTGCAGCATATGCAGCCATTGGTCATTTCGACCAGTTCCTCGCTCGCCCGGCTGAGCGCCGCCTCGCCGCCGCGCACCAGAGCGGCATCGATGTTCACCTCGGACATGTCGTTGACGATCACGGCGACGCGCAGGCCTTCGACATTGGCAAGGATATGATTGAGCAGGGTCGTCTTGCCCGCGCCCAGAAATCCGGACAGCACGGTGACGGGCAATTTGCGCGGTGAAGCGGCAAGGGACATCGGGAACCTCTCTGGGCTTGTCATGATACGTTATATCATTATAGCAGCGATGCGAACCGCACAAGTGGAGAATCAAACCCATGCCCATCCGTCAGCAGGGGACGCCCCAACCTGGGTCCAGACCCACGGATATGGCCGAAGGAGTCGCCATCACTGCCTCGTTGCTGTGCCTGGCGCACTGCCTTTTCCTGCCGCTGCTGCTGGCCTGGTCGCCTGCGCTCAGCGAGGCGCTGGACCTGCCGTTCGACCTGCATCTGTGGATCGTCCTGCTCGCCGGGCCAATAAGTCTCCTGATCCTGCTCAAGGCCGCGCGCCAGCAGCGCTTGTGGATCATGGCCTGCGGGCTGAGCGGTCTTGGCCTGCTGGTTGCGGCGCTGGTGCTGCCCGTCTCCGCAATGCAGGAGATCGCGATCAGCAGCCTGGGCAGCATCCTGCTTGCGATCGCCCATCTGGCCAATTGGGCGATGCGCCATCCGAAGGCTCATCTGCACGCCGGATGAGGACATTCGGCCCTGTCGCCGATACGAACAAAGCCTTTGCCAATCGCGCTAGATATGTTGTAACGTTGCCCATCTTCGGGAAAGGGCAATTTCATGCGTATCGCTGCTGCAATTCTGGGCCTTTTCGGCCTCATGGCCATCAGCCAGGCGGCGGCCGCCTGCGATCTGGAAGGCTTCGGCTTCACGCGGATGAACCCCTTTGCGCAGCATGCTGCCTGGGGCGCGCAAGCCGACGCGTCGGCCCGGTCGCAGGATCAGGCAGCAGACACGTCGCAGGAAGCCGCCAGGGCGCAGCAGAGCCAGCCGACCAGCAAGGACGCCGAAGCCCCGCGCGATTCCAGGCAGAGCCTCGCTTCCCAGGGCTTTACCCCTCAGAATTTCACTCCGGTGTCGGCCGAGGCAGCCGCAAGCCAGGCCCAGCGCTTTACCGCGACCAAGGACTGACCGCCGCCTGTCCGCCATGAGCCTCGCAATCCGCAATCTCGGCTTCCGTTATGGCGGGCGCCCGATCCTCGATGACTTCAGCTTCGACATGGCACCGGGCGAGCAGAGCCTGCTCATCGGCGCCTCTGGCAGCGGCAAGTCTACCCTGGTCAATCTGATCTGCGGTCTGCTGACCCCGGATGCGGGAACCATCTCGATCGGCGGCGAGGGCATGACCGGCATTGGTGCCGCCCAGCGCGACGATCTGCGCCGCCGCCGTATCGGTCTGGTGTTCCAGACGCTCAAGCTGGTGTCGGCGCTCGACCTCACCGCCAATCTCAGGCTCGCACAGCGGCTGAGCGGTCATGCCACCGAAGGTGAGCGGGTGACCATGCTGATCGAGCGGCTCGGGCTTGCGCACCGCGCCCATGCGCGACCGCGCGAACTGAGCCAGGGCGAAGCGCAACGCGCCGCGATCGCGCGCGCCCTGATCGGTCGCCCCAATCTCATCATCGCGGACGAACCCACTTCCGCGCTCGATCATGCCAATATGGAAAAGGTCGCAGCGCTGCTGCGCGACTGCGCGAGCGAAGCGGGCGCGAGCCTGTTGATCGTGACGCATGACGACCGGCTGCGCGACCATATTGCCTCGGTGCGCGAGATCGGTCCACTGACCGCAGGAGCGGCGGCATGATCCGCCTCGCGCTTGCCTATATGCGCGACCGACCGCTTGCCGTGGCGCTCAATGCGCTGCTGCTGGCCATTGCCGTGGCCAGCCTGGTGCTGCTGCTGCAATTTGCCGAACAGGCAGGCGAGCGGTTCGAGCGCGATGCGCGCGGGATCGATCTGGTGGTCGGGGCCAAGGGCTCGCCGCTGCAACTGGTGCTGTCGAGCGTCTATCATATCGACGTGCCGACCGGGAACATCCCGCTGGGCGAACTCGAGCGCCTGCGCTCCGATCCGGGCGTCGCGCGGGCGGTGCCGCTCGCGCTCGGCGACAATTTCCAGGGCTTCCGCATCGTCGGGAGCGACGACCAGTTGCTGCCGCTCTACGGAGCCAGCATGGCCGAAGGGCGCAGCTTCGCCAAGCCGGCAGAGGCGGTGCTGGGGGCCGAGGTAGCCAGACGAACGGGCGCGAAAATCGGTCAGAAATTCATCGGCAGCCACGGTCTGGAGACCGGCGAGGAAGACGGCCAGGGTCACGACCATGCCCCGTTCGAGACCGTGGGCATCCTCGCGCCCAGCGGCACGGTGCTCGATCGGCTGATCCTGACCTCGATCGAATCGGTCTGGGACGTGCATGGCATCGACCATGACCATCATGACGAGGCCGGGCAGGATCATGACGAAAATGATCATGATGATCATGCCGTACACGATCATGACACGGAAGCGGCGCATGCCGACGAGCATGACGAAGAGGCCGCGATGCCGGGCATGGAGCCCGAGATCACCGCTCTGCTGGTGCGCTATCGCAACGCGTCTGCCGCGATGCGGCTGCCGAGCCAGATCAACCGCCAGAGCGCGCTCCAGGCCGCCGCCCCTGCCGCCGAAGCGGCGCGTCTGCTCGGGCTGTTCGGTTCGATCATCGAGGGCGCAAGGCTGTTCGGCTGGCTGCTCGCGTTCTCCGCCGGGCTCAGCCTGTTCGTCGCGCTCTGGAGCGCGACGCGGGCGCGCGAGGGCGATCTAGCGCTGCTCCGCGTGATGGGTGCAAGGCCTTCCACCGTGTTCGGTACCATCCTGATCGAGGGCCTGCTGATTGCTGCGATCGGAGCACTGGGCGGCATCGTCGGGGCGCATGGCCTGATCGCGATCGCCACCGCCAGCTTCCCGACGCTCGACGAATTGGGCCTGTCGGCCATGCGCTTTCTGCCGGGCGAGGGCTTGATCCTGCTGGCGGCGCTGGCCATCGGCCTGGTCGCAGCGCTCATCCCCGCGATCCGCATCTTCCGGGTCGATCTCGCCACCACGCTTGCCCGTTACAGTTGAGGAAGACGACATGCGCCTGCCCCTTTTCGCTCTCGCCATCCTGAGCCTCATCGCCTTGCCCCAGACCGCAGGCCAGGCCGCGATGCAACAGGGCAAGAAAGCCCCGGTAGAGGACGTCTGGAAGCCTGCCGCCACCCCCAAGGGCGGCGTGTCCTGGGCGGTGTTGGAGGCGACAAAGGAGCAGACCCGCACCGGCAACGATGGCTATCTCTATTCCAAGCCGCTGTTCACGCCTGCGGTCAAGGCACTGGCGGGCAAACGCATCAAGGTTGCCGGATGGATGAAGCCGCTCGAAACCGGCGGGCGTCAGAAGCATTTCGTGCTGCTCGCCTATCCGCCGGGATGCCCCTTCCATTTTCACGCGGTGCCCAACCAGTTCATCGAGGTCTATGCCGACATTCCGTTTCCGACCAACGAGACCAAGATGATCGTGGTCAGCGGCGTGCTGGAACTGACCGGCCAGGACGAGAGCGGCATTTTCTACCGCATGAAGGCTTCAAGCCCGGCATGAAGCGCGGATTTCGCCATCATTGACCACAGCCGGCGGAACACCTGATCGTGCGGCCCCTCTGATCGCCAGGATCGAGCGTTCGGCCTGCGCCAACAGGCACCCCGGACCCGGTCCTTGCTTTCGGACCTTGGGAACGCTGGCCTCTGTCGGCATTGGACATTCCACGCTGCGCGCGACAGCGGGACAATATGCCTGCGCTGATAGTTGGTAAAGTGATAGCCATCGCCTATCATGCGGCCGGGGAGTCGGCAAATGCACTTGAGACAGCTACGCTATTTTGTGGCAATCGCGCGCGAGCGGCATTTTGCCCGCGCCGCAGCACGATGCGGCGTGTCGCAGCCAACGCTGTCGGCGGGACTTTCGGCGCTGGAAGCCGATCTTGGGCACCGCCTGGTCGAACGCGACCGGCGATTTGTCGCGCTGACAAGCCATGGCGAGGCGATCTTGCCTTGGGCCGAGCAGATCCTCGGTGCGGTTGGCAGCATGACGACCACGCTGTCCGCCAGCGCGGCTCCGCTAGGCGGAGAGTTTAACCTCATGGCAATCCCAGCCGCGCAGTCGCTCACCGGACGATTCAGCGAGGCGCTTCTGCGGCGCAATCCTGGGCTCACCCTGTCGGTTCGGTCTGCCACCTCTCGCGAGATCGACCGCGCGCTGCATGCCTTCGAGTGCGATGCAGGGCTGACCTATCTCGACCACGAACCGCCGGCCAATGCGCTGTCTATTGCGCTGGATGTCGAACGCTACCTGTTCGTCACTCGCGTCGATGCGGTCGATGCCGCGGTTGCAGAGGTGAGTTGGGACCTGGTCGCCACCCTCCCTTTGTGCCTGCTGCATCAGTCAATGCAGTTCCGCCGTATCCTCGATGCGCGGATGGCGACGATGGGCATATCGATCACCCCGCGGGCGGTGGCCGACAGCTATGTGGTGCTGCTCGACATGGTCCGGTCGGGCCGGTTCAGCACAATAGTTCCGCACAGCTATGGCGACGTGCTGCGCGGGCTCGACTGGGCGCGGTTCATGCCGATTGCCAATGACTCCGAGACGCGGAGGGTCGGCCTCGTCATCATGAACCGCAACCCCTTGAGCGCAATGGTTCAGGCCGGGCTGGCCGCCGCGCGCGCACTGGCATCCGACACCGCGTGATAGATATGTCCTATCAATCTTCCGATCTATTGATTTGATCTCATCCACGGCTTTGCGCAGTCTGCGACTGTCATGACGCAGATTGATACGATCATTGCGGCTCATTCGGAACGCGAGGGGCCATTGCTTCCGATCCTGCACGAGGTTCAGGCGACCTTTGGTCAGGTGTCCGAGGAGGCCGTGCGGATCATCGCTCGGGCGCTCAACCTCAGCCGGGCCGAGGTGTATGGCGTCGTGAGCTTCTATCATGATTTCCGAGCCACGCCCGAGCCTCGAAAGGTGATCAAGCTGTGCCGTGCGGAATCGTGCCAGGCGCGCGGTGTCGAGGCACTGGTGCGTGACCTGCCCGAGGTGCCCGGCGTGAAGCTGGAAACGGTATATTGTCTGGGCCTCTGCAGCGTCGGCCCCAATGCGCTGATCGGTGACACGCTCCATGCCCGGCTGGATGCGGAGCGTCTGGCGCAGCTGATGGCGGGCATGGCATGATCGTGGTGCGCCTTTCCGACGATGCGCTGGCCATGGCGTGCGGGGCGGATGCGGTGGCGCGGGCGTTTGTCGATGCGGGCTGCACGGTCGAACGGGTGTCCTCCTGGGGGATGCACTGGCTCGAGCCGCTGGCCGAAATAGACGGCATGGGCTTTGGCCCGCTTGCGCCGAGCGATGTCGCTTCGGTACTGGCGGGGACATCGGCCAAGGCAATCGGCGTGGTTGCCGAACATCCGTTCCTGGCGCGGCAGCAGCGCTTCACCTTCGCTCGCGCGGGCAAGACCAGGCCGCTGAGCCTTGAGGATTATGCCGCCCATGGTGGCTGGCAGGGCCTGGCAAGGGCGCGAGAGCTGGGCCCTGAGGCGACGATTGAAGCGGTGACGCGGTCAGGCCTGCGGGGACGCGGCGGCGCCGGTTTCCCTGCCGGCATCAAATGGGCAACGGTGGCCAATGCAGCGGGGACGCAGAAATACGTCGTCTGCAATGCCGATGAAGGCGATAGCGCGACCTTTGCCGACCGTATGGTGATGGAGGGCGACCCCTTCATGCTGATCGAGGGCATGGCGATCGCCGCACACGCGGTGGGTGCGTCCAGGGGCTATGTGTATATTCGCAGCGAATATCCGCATGCCGTTGCCAAGATGGAGGCCGCGGTGTCGCTGAGCGCGGACCTGATCGCGCCGTTCGTGCTGGAAGTGCGCGTCGGGGCAGGGGCTTATGTCTGCGGCGAGGAGACCTCGCTGCTCAACTCGCTCGAAGGCAAGCGCGGCGAGGTTCGCGCCAAGCCGCCGCTGCCTGCGGTGGAGGGCCTGTTCGGCAAGCCTAGCGTGGTCAATAATGTGCTGACGCTGGCGGCGGTGCCCTATATCCTGGCTCACGGTGCGGACGCCTATTGCGATATCGGCTTCGGTCGCTCGCGCGGCACAATGCCGATCCAGCTTGCGGGCAATATCCGCCATGGCGGTCTGTTCGAGGTCGGCTTCGGCATCACGCTGGGCGAACTGGTCCATGAGATCGGTGGGGGTACTGCATCGGGTCGCCCGGTCCGCGCGGTGCAGGTCGGCGGACCGTTGGGTGCCTATCACCCGCCATCGGATTTCGAGCTGCCGTTCGATTACGAGGCCTTTGCAGCGGCTGACGGGCTGATTGGCCATGCCGGCCTCACCGTGTTCGACGACACTGCCGACATGAGCGCGCAGGCGCGGTTCGCGTTCGCATTCTGCGCGGCGGAAAGCTGCGGCAAATGTACCCCGTGCCGCATCGGTGCGGTGCGCGGGGTGGAAGTCATGGACCGCATCCGAGCGCGATCGGGCCGCGTCATCGATCAAGTCGAGCACCTGCCGCAGATGCGAAATGCCGCCAGGGCCCAACGCACGCTCGCTGACGAGATCGCGCTGATCGAGGATCTTTGCGAGACGATGAAATTCGGGTCGCTGTGCGCGCTGGGCGGGTTTACCCCTTATCCGGTGCTGTCGGCGTTGCGGCATTTTCCCGAGGATTTTGGTGTCAGGCCCGACGAACAGGTGGCCGCCGAATGACGTTGCTGGAGCATCCTGATGGGCTATGAACGCCAGACCGATAGGGGCACGCCGCCGGTCGCTTGTGAAACACAAGTGACCTGCCTGATCGATGGCCGTGCGGTGACCGTGCCCGCAGGCACCACCGTGATGCGCGCTGCCGCATTGTCCGGCGGTTCGATCCCCAGACTCTGCGCGACGGACAGTCTCAGGCAGTTCGGATCGTGCCGTCTGTGCCTGGTCGAGATCGACGGGATGCGCGGCACGCCTGCCAGCTGCACCACGCCGGTCGCAGAGGGCATGACCGTTCGCACCCAGACGCCGCGGCTGGAAAAGCTGCGGCGCGGGGTGATGGAGCTGTATATCTCCGATCACCCGCTCGATTGCCTGACCTGTAGCGCAAACAACGATTGCGAGCTTCAGGATCAGGCCGCCGCTGTCGGCCTGCGCGCTGTGCGCTAGGGCTATCTGGGTGACAACCCTGTCGAAACGCCGGTCGCCGCAACCATCCCTTAGTTCGATTTCGATCCTGCCAAGTGCATCGCCTGTTCGCGCTGCGTGCGCGCCTGTGATGAGGTGCAGGGGACGCTGGCGCTGACCATCGAGGGGCGCGGCTTCGCGAGCAAGGTTTCGGCAGGGCTGGCATCGGACAGCTTCTTGTCATCCGAATGCGTCTCCTGTGGTGCCTGCGTCCAGGCTTGCCCCACGGCCAGCCTGCAGGAAAAATCGGTCAAGGCCATCGGCAAGCCCGAGCGTGCGGTGGTTACCACCTGCGCCTATTGCGGTGTCGGTTGCACCTTCCGCGCAGAGATGCGCGGCGAACAGCTGGTGCGGATGGTGCCGTGGAAGGATGGGAAGGCCAATCGCGGCCATAGCTGCGTGAAGGGCCGTTTCGCCTGGGGCTATGCTCAGCATCAGGAACGCATCCTCAAGCCGATGGTCCGTGACACCATCGACCAGCCGTGGCGCGAGGTGAGCTGGGACGAGGCGCTGGGTTTTGCAGCCGCGCGCATACATCATGTTCGCGACACCTATGGCCGTAATGCGCTGGGCGGCATCACCTCGAGCCGCTGCACCAATGAGGAGACGTTTCTGGTACAGAAGCTGATCCGTGCAGGCTTTGGCACCAACAATGTCGATACCTGCGCGCGGGTGTGCCATTCGCCTACCGGCTATGGTCTCAAGACCACCTTCGGAACGTCTGCGGGCACACAGGATTTCGACAGTGTGGAGGAATGCGACGTCATCCTGGTCATCGGTGCGAACCCTACCGATGGCCACCCGGTTTTTGCCAGCCGGATGAAGCGGCGCCTGCGGCAGGGGGCCAGGCTGATCGTCATCGATCCGCGGCGCACGGACATCGTGCGTTCGCCGCATATTGCAGCGGATTATCACCTGCCGCTGCGCCCCGGCACCAATGTCGCGATCCTGACCGCCATGGCCCATGTCATCGTCACCGAAGGCCTGGCAGACGAGGCTTTCATTCGCGAACGCTGCGACTGGGATGAATACAGCCAATGGGCGGAGTTCGTGGCCCGGGACCGCAACAGTCCGGAATTCCTGGCCCCCGTCATCGGCGTCGATGCGCAGTCCGTTCGCGGTGCAGCGCGGCTCTACGCCACCGGAGGCAATGGTGCGATCTATTACGGGCTGGGCGTCACCGAGCATTCGCAGGGCTCGTCGACCGTGATGGCCATCGCCAATCTTGCGATGGCAACGGGCAATATCGGGCGGCGCGGCGTGGGCGTGAACCCGTTGCGCGGACAGAACAACGTGCAGGGCGCGTGCGACATGGGCAGCTTTCCGCACGAGCTTTCCGGCTATCGCCACGTCTCGGACGCAGCCACGCGCGCGCTGTTCGAGGCGGAATGGGGGGTGCCGATCGATCCCGAGCCGGGCCTGCGCATCCCCAACATGCTCGATGCGGCGACCGATGGCACCTTCAAGGCCATCTACATCCAGGGGGAGGATATATTGCAGTCCGACCCTGATACCCGCCATGTCGCAGACGGTCTGGCAGCGATGGAATGCGTGATCGTGCATGACCTGTTTCTCAATGAAACCGCCAATTATGCGCACGTCTTCCTGCCCGGATCGACATTCCTCGAGAAGAATGGCACGTTCACCAATGCCGAACGCCGGATCCAGCCCGTGCGCAAGGTGATGGAGCCGCTGAACGGGCTTGAGGACTGGCAGGTCACGCAGGAACTGGCCCGCGCGATCGGGCTGGACTGGAACTACACCCACCCGTCCGAGATCATGGACGAGATTGCCCGTCTGACCCCCAGCTTTTCGGGCGTGAGCTTTGCCCGGCTCGACGCCGAGGGGTCACTGCAATGGCCGGTCAACGATGCCGCGCCCGATGGCAGCCCGATCATGCATGTCGATGGCTTCGTGCGCGGCAAGGGACGTTTTGTCGTCACCGATTATGTGCCCACCGATGAGCGAACTGGCCCGCGTTTCCCGCTCTTGCTCACCACCGGTCGGACGCTGAGCCAGTATAATGTCGGTGCCCAGACCCGTCGCACGGCCAATACCGTCTGGCATCAGGAAGATGTGCTTGAGATGCACCCTGCTGACGCCGATAACAGGGGGCTTGGAACGGGGGACTGGGCGCGGCTTGCAAGCCGGTCTGGCGAAACGACGCTGCGCGTGGTGGTGACCGATCGGGTCGCGCCGGGCGTGGTCTATACTACCTTCCACCACCCCGCGACCCAGGCCAATGTCGTCACCACCGACTTTTCCGACTGGGCGACCAACTGTCCTGAATACAAGGTCACCGCCGTCCAGGTCGCACCCAGCAACGGCCCCAGCGACTGGCAGCAAGCCTATGAGGCGCAGGCGGTGCAATCGCGCCGCATTCTGGGCCGTGAAGCGATGGAGGCTTTCGAGTGAGCACGAGCAGCGACGAGCGGCTGGTGCATATGGCCAACCAGATCGCGCGCAACCTTGCGCTGGATGACAATCCGGTAGCGGCGGTCGCAGACCATATCCGGGCGTTCTGGAGCCCCAGCATGATCAGAGCGCTGGCGAGCCTGGCGAACGCCGCGCTGGATCCGGTGGCAGCGCAGGCGCTCGCGCAGCTGGCGGCACGGGCCGAAGTCGAAAGTGGCTGACGGCACCCGCCTGTCTGCGCTTCGGGAGCATTTCGCCGATCAGTCGCCGGCGCGGACGATTGATCGTGCGCTGATCGAGGAAGAGCCGGTTGCCGTCGAGATCAACGGTCTGGGCTATGCCGTGATGATGGCAACGCCTGCCGATCTGGACGATTATGCGCTGGGATTCTGTCTTTCCGAACAATTGATCACATCACCCCAGCAGCTTGTCTCGGTCGATTCCGCTGCGGTCGATACGGGGGGCTGGGTGCTGCGCATTCAGTTAGACGTTGCGAACGCCGCGCCGTTGATCGAACGGGCCCGACTCAGGCTCGCCGAAGGCAGTTGCGGGCTATGCGGCGTCGAGAGTCTTGAGCAGGTGATGCGTCCCCTGACTCCGGTGCAGAGCAGTCTGCAAATCGATGCGGGTGCGATCTTCAGGGCGACTGCCGCTTTGGAAGAACATCAGGTTCTGGGCAAGTTGACCCGTGCGGCGCATGCTGCCGCGTTGTGTGGCGTTGACGGAACCATCAGACTGGTTCGCGAGGATGTCGGTCGCCACAATGCCCTCGACAAGCTGCTGGGGGCCGCGGCTCGCCAGAAGCTGAGTGTCGGAGAACATTTCATCCTGCTCACGGCGCGATGCAGCTTCGAACTGGTGCAAAAGGCGGTGATCGCCGGCACACCAATGCTGGTCACCATATCTGCTGCATCGACGCTCGCAATCAGCCAGGCCGCTGCGCACGGTCTCAGACTGGTCAGCCTGGCACGTCGGGATAGCTTTCTGGCCTCCCCGTGTTCGCCGCAGTCCGAAGCGTCCGCCAGCCTATGAGCCACCGCGGTCGGCGATCCGCTGCCGACAGCACGCTTGCGGCAGCGTCGCCGCCTCA
>CAXRCQ010000086.1:0-7796 GCA_964228845.1 Blastomonas sp. | reverse complement strand
TGCTAGTCCCCCGACCACGTCCTGCTTGCCACGCTGCCGGGGGATTGGCAAGGATCGCGGCGATGACCGATACCGGCCCCGATTTCGCTGGCGATATCGCCGCCCTGGTGCGCGATCCGCTCTGGCACGCACACCGCTATGACGCGACGCAGGACGCGTTCCAATTTCGGCATATCCCGCGCGACCAGCATTCCAGAGCGACGTTCCTTACCGACGAGTATCTGGGCGCAGAAGCGCGCATCGTGCCTGTTCCGCGCGCGCAGGCGCTCGGGGCAGGGGCAGAACGCGGGCCGATCCATTTCATCTTCCATTCCGCCTTCTGCGCCTCGACCATGCTGGTGCGCGCGCTCGATGTTCCGGGGCTTGCCATGGGGCTGTCCGAGCCGATGCTGTGCAATGACATGATGGGCTGGCGCTGGCGCGGGGCCGATCGGCGCCAGGTCGCTGCAGTGCTCGACGCTTCGCTGGCCATGCTGCAGCGGCCCTTTGCGCCGGGCGAGGCCGTGGTCGTCAAGCCCTCGAACATCTTCAACCCGCTGATCCAGGCGGTGATGGCGCTGCGACCGGACAGCCGCGCCGTTCTTCTCCATGCGCCGCTGCCGGTGTTCCTGGCTTCGGTGGCGCGCAAGGGCCTGTGGTGCAGGCTCTGGGCGCGCGAACTGCTGGAAGGGCATTTGCGCGAGGGGCTGGTCGATCTGGGGTTCGGGCCTGCCGAGCTGTTCCGCCAGAGCGACCTCCAGATCGCGGCACTGGGCTGGCTGGTGCAGCATCGATTGTTCGGTCAGGTGGCGCAGGCGCTCGGTCCCGACCGGATCGCGACTCTCGACAGCGAGACCCTGACGGGCCAGCAGCAGGACAGCCTGGTCGCGGTCGCGCGGCATTTCGGGCTCGGCCTGACCCCGCAATTGCAAGCAAGCATGCTGGCCAGCCCGGCGCTAACGAACCATTCCAAATTCGGTCAGGCGTTCAGCGCAGAAGACCGCGCCGCCGAACAGGATTTCGCGCGCAAGGCCTATGGCGACGAGATCGACAAGGTGCATGTCTGGGCACTCGAGGTTGCCCGGCTGAACGGCATCGCAGTCGAGATTCCCCACCGCCTGCGGGTGTAAAATCCTCGCCGCCAGCCTTCCTCGTCTGTCGCGTGGCGGAACCGTTTCGTCGCTCTGCCGTAACTGGCCCAGGATGACCGACCCCGCAATTTCCGGGCGCTGGCATCGGGACAAAACAGGAGGAAGACATGGGTTTGATTCTGGCGCTGATCATGGGCGGCATCATGGGCTGGCTGGCCAGCAAGGTGATGAACCGCGACGCGCAGATGGGCATTTTCTGGAACGTCGTGGTCGGCTGTGTCGGTTCGGTGTTGGGCCGCTTCCTGTTCGGCGGACTGATCGGGGGCGGATCTTTGCGCGCGGATGCATTTGATCCGCTGACGCTGCTGACCTCGTTCCTCGGTGCCCTCGTGCTGCTGGCGATCGTCAACTTCGTTCAGCGCGGACGCGCACGCTGACGGCACGTCGCTTCAGCGGCGGGCTTGAGCCAAAGGGCTCCGGAGAACGCCTCCGGAGCCCTTTTTGCCGTGTGCCATAACCTGCAACAATTGCCATCAGTGCTGACAGGTTCTAAAGCGCGCGGCGCGCAGCGCAGCATTATGGCTTGCGCGCGGTGACTTAATTGGATAACACAGTGCCATGATGCTTCCCGGACGCAAGGGCGTTTCAGGGGACAAGTTCTCCGCAGAGTGACGGTTCGGCTCCTTTCCGATGGCCGTGTTCTGGTGGGGGGACGATGAGGTTTGGACGGATCTGGCGATGAATTACGAAAGCAGCTTTGGCGGCGATACCATCACCGCACGCAGCGAAGACCTTTACGGTGCGGAAGTTGACGACACCACGAAGAAGCGGCGTCGCAACACGATCATTGCTGTAGTCATTGCGCTTGCACTGCTGGTCGCAGCGGGCGTCTATTTCTTCGGCGGCGACAAGGACGCGGCTGCGGGCGAAGGTGCCCAGGCGGGTGCGGGCAACAGCGAATCGCAGGCTCCGGCCGTCACCGTGATCGTTCCGGGATCGGGATCGGTAGAGCGCGTGATCAACGCCACCGGAACGCTGGCCGCGCGTCGCGAGATGCCGATCGGGATCGCGGGCGAGGGCGGCCAGGTGATCCGCGTCCTGGTGCAGCCGGGCGATTGGGTGCGCGCCGGACAGGTGCTGGCGATCATCGATCAGGACGTGCAGACCCAGCAGGCGCGTTCGCTTGCGGCGCAGATCGAGGTCAACGAGGCCGATGCCGTGCTGGCGCAGAACGAGCTCGACCGCGCGCTCCAGCTTGTCGGTCGCGGTTTCATTTCCAAGGCCGACGTCGATCGTCGCCGCGCGACCCGCGATGCGGCCGTCGCTCGGGTTGAAGTGGCCAAGGCGCAGCTGCGCGAGGCGCAGGCCCGCAATGGCCGCCTGAGCATCCGCGCGCCCGAATCGGGTCTAGTCCTGGAGCGCAATGTCGAGCCGGGCCAGGTTGTCGGAGCCGGCAGCGGTGTGCTGTTCCGCATGGCTGCGGGTGGCGAGATGGAACTGCGCGCGCAGATGGGCGAGGCGGATCTGGCGGCGCTGAGCGTCGGCGTGCGCGCCGATGTGCGTCCGGTCGGCACCGACAAGACCTTTACCGGTCAGGTGTGGCAGATTGCTCCGATCATCAACGAGACATCGCGCCAGGGAATTGCCCGCATTGCTCTGGGTTATGACAAGGCGCTGCGTCCTGGCGGCTTTGCCAGTGCCGCCGTCATCAGCGGGTCGAGCCAGTCGCCGGTGCTGCCGGAATCGGCGGTGCTGAGCGACGACAAGGGCAGCTATGTCTATATCGTCAACAAGGACGACAAGGTGGAGCGGCGAGACGTCACCACCGGCACGGTCACCCCGCGCGGCATCGCGATTGCCAGCGGCATTACCGGCAAGGAACGCGTTGTGCTCTATGCGGGCGGCTTCCTGAATCCTGGCGAGACGGTCCGCCCGCAGGTTCAAGGCGGCAAGCAGGGCTGATCTTGGCGCGCCAGAATTCACGCAATCGCCGGTCGGTTGTCGAAATCCCGCGTGCGTTGGTCGAGGCATCGCCTTTCTGCGCAGGCGATCGGGCCGGGGCGGGTTGCATGGAGCACGCATCTGCCGGTAATGAAATAGCGTAGCTGTACCGGGCGCATGGCCCGGCGGGACGAGGACAAAGCGATGAATTTCAGGAACATTTCGGCCTGGTCGATCCGCAATCCGATCATCCCGCTCGTCTTCTTCACCGGCCTGTTGTTCGCCGGCATCCTCAGCTTCATGCGCATGGATGTGGTGAACAATCCGGACATCGATTTTCCGGCAGTTCGGGTCGTCATCTCGCAGCCCGGCGCGGCACCGACCGAAATCGAGAACCAGATCACGCAGCGTATCGAATCCGCTGTCCGTTCGATCAACGGCGTGAAGAATATCAGCTCGACCGCGAGCGAGGGATCATCGACGACCTTTGTCGAGTTCGAGATCGGAACCGATGTCATCGAGGCCGTCAACGAGGTCAAGAATTCGGTCGACCAGATTCGCGGCAGCCTGCCCGAGGGCATTCTAGAGCCATCGGTGACCAAGGTTGACGCGACCGGCGAGCCGATCGCCTATTATGCCGTCGAAGCCGATGACATGACGATCGAGCAGTTGAGCTGGTTCGTCGATGACACCGTGACCAAGCGGTTGCTGGCAATCGATGGCATGGCCGAGGTCGATCGTTTCGGCGGCGTCGATCGCGAGATCCGCGTCGTGCTCGATCCGCAGAAGATGCAATCGCTGGGGGTGACGGCATCGCAGGTCAACAACGCCCTGCGCCAGATCAATATCGACGCGGCCGGTGGCCGAGCCGATGTCGGGGGCACCAGGCAGTCGCTGCGCGTGCTGGGCAATGCGGATTCCGCGTTCGACCTCTCGCAGACCCAGGTGCCATTGGGTGGCGGGCGTACGGTCAAGCTGACCGATATCGCGACCGTCACCGACGGCTATGGCGAACCGACCTCGATCAGCAAGGTGCGCAACAAGGAGGTCGTCAACTTCGCGATGACCCGGTCGAAGGGCGCTTCGGACGTGACCGTCTATTATGATGCGCTCGCGGCTATGGACGAACTCAAGAAGGAAAATCCGGGGATCGAGTTCATCCCGCTCGGAACCAGCGTCGAATATACCGAAGGCCAGTATGAAAGCTCAATCTCGGCGATGATCGAAGGCGCGGTGCTGGCGGTGGTCGTGGTGTTCTTCTTCCTGCGCGACTGGCGCGCGACGATTATCTCGGCAATTGCGATCCCGCTGTCCGCCATCCCTACCTTCTGGTTCATGGACCTGCTGGGCTTCAACCTGAACTTCCTCTCGCTGCTCGCGCTCGGCCTGGTTGCGGGCGTGCTGGTCGATGACGCGATCGTGGAGATCGAGAATATCGTCCGGCACATGCGCATGGGCAAATCCGCCTATCAGGCATCGATCGACGCGGCGGACGAGATCGGCCTGGCGGTGGTTGCGACTTCCTTCTGCATCGTCGCGGTGTTCCTGCCGGTCGGGCTGATGCCCGGCATTTCGGGCCAGTTCTTCAAGAATTTCGGCTTTACCATCGTCGTCTCGGTGCTGATGAGCCTTGCGGTCGCGCGCATGATCACGCCGATGATCGCGGCCTATTTCCTGGAAGCCAAGGGTCATGCCTCGCACGGCGAAGGCCGTCTGATGGACATGTACATGAAGGTTCTGGGCTTCTCGCTCGACCAGAGCCGCGCCAAGGCGTTTCGCGGACCCAATCCCAGCCGTCGCCGCAAGCTGGCGGCGCTGTTCCTCGATCATCGCGTCTGGATGATGGGTGTCGGCATGCTGGCCTTCGTTCTGACCGTGGTCCTGTTTGCCATCACGCCGGCGCAGTTCCAGCCGACCATCAACCAGGACAACAGCCGGATCCAGATCGAGATGGTGCCGGGAACAACGCTAGAGCAGACCGAAGTGGTCGCCGACAAGGTCGCGGCGCTGATGTCCGAGCAGCCCGAAGTGGAGCGCGCGCTGATCCGTATCCGCGAGGGCAATGGCACGATCTTCGTGACGCTCAAGAAGGATCGCGAAAAAACCTCGATCGAGTTCGAGCGCGATCTTGCACCGACATTGCAGGCCATTCCCGACGCACGGGTGAGTTTCGCCTCGCAATCGGGTGGTGGCGGCACCAACCGCGACATCTCGATCATGCTGACCGGCTCCGATCCGGAAAAGCTGGACGCCGCAGCGGCAACGCTGGTCGAACAGATGAAGGGCGTCAAGGAAGTGACCGGCCCGCGCGTCAATGCCGATATGCGCAGGCCCGAGATCATCGTGAAGCCGCGCGCTGACCTTGCTGCCCAACTGGGCATCACCACCTCGGCACTGAGCCAGGCGATCCGCATCGCTACGCTGGGCGAGATCGAGCAGAATGCTGCGAAATTCTCGCTGTCCGATCGCCAGATCCAGATCCGCGTCGTTCTGCCGAAGGAATCGCGCTACGATTTCCAGACGATCCAGAATCTGCCCGTACAGACCGCAGCGGGCGGATCGGTGCCGCTCCGCCGTGTGGCCGATATCTCGTTCGGCTCGGGCCCGACCACCATCCAGCGCTACAATCAGGAGCGTCGCGTGTTCATCGGGGCCGATCTAGCCCCCGGCGTCGTGACCGGCGAGGCGATGGAGAAGATCAACAATCTGCCAATCATGAAGAACCTGCCCACCGGCGTCAGCAACAAGCCGTTCGGCGAGCAGGAATGGCAGGCCGAACTGGCGGTCAATTTCGTGATCGCGCTTGTTTCCGGCGTACTGCTGGTGTTTGCGGTGCTGGTGCTGCTGTACAAGCGACTAATGTCGCCACTGGTCAATATGGGCTCGCTGGCGCTGGCTCCGCTGGGCGGCATCTTCCTGGTGTGGGTGGTCGGTCAGCCGGTATCGATGCCGGTGCTGATCGGGGTATTGATGTTGCTGGGCATCGTGTCCAAGAACTCCATCCTGCTCATCGATTTCGCGATCGAGGAGATGCACCGCGGCGTGCCCAAGCATGAGGCGATCATGGATGCAGGGCACAAGCGCGCGCAGCCGATCATCATGACCACCGTCGCCATGGTCTTCGGCATGATCCCGACCGCCATTTCGCTTTCGGGCGATGGTGCCTGGCGTGCGCCCATGGGCACGGTGGTGATCGGCGGTCTGATCGTCTCGACCCTGCTGACGCTGGTCATCGTGCCGGCGGGCTTCAGCCTGGCCGATGGCGTCGAGAAGCGCGTCGGTCCGTGGCTGCGTAACCGGCTATTGACCTACAAGCCGGGCGATGACCGCCACGACACGCCAGAGGTTCAGCCGGCCGAGTGAGCGGAAAAGACCTGAAGATGCAGCCAGCGCCTGCGCTCCGTCAGAGCGATCCGGCCTGGCGCATGCGGGCCATCGCCACCGGCATGCTGGTGGTGATGGCCGGCGTGTTTCTGGCGACGCACTGGGCCGAGGGCCATGTCGACGCGCGCTGGGGCTATGTCCGCGCCTTTGCCGAGGCGGCGATGGTGGGCGGGCTGGCAGACTGGTTTGCCGTCACCGCGCTGTTCCGCCATCCGCTCGGCCTGCCGATCCCGCACACCGCGATCATCCCGCGCAACAAGGACCGCATCGGCGACACGATGGCGCAGTTCCTGCGCAGCAATTTCCTGACGCCTCTGGTGGTCGCGCGGCGGATGCGCGGCATGAACGTCGCGGCGGCGGCGGGGCGCTTTCTGGTTCAGCCCACCGGCGGTGAGGGGCGGCTGCGGCTGGGCGCATCGAACATGGTCGCCGACGTCCTGGAATCGCTCGATCAGGACCGGCTCGGCGGCAACGCCAAGGAGGCGCTCAAGCTTCAGCTCGAAAAGCTCGATGTCGCGCCGCTGCTCGGCCAGATCCTCAGTGCCGCGATTGCCGACAACCGCCATCTGCCGCTGATGGACGGCATCGTCAAATGGACGCAGCGCACCTTGTTCGCCAACGAGGAGCTGCTCAAGGACATGGTGCGCTCACGCGCGAACAGCATCATGCGCTGGACCGGGCTCGACGAGCGGCTGGCGACCGGCATCATCGATGGGCTTCACAACCTGCTGTTCGACATGGCCGAGGACGTGGACCACCCGCTGCGCCACAAGGTGGAGGAGGGGCTCGAGACGCTCGCCTATCGGTTGCTCCACGATCCCGAGATGCAGGACAAGGTGCGCGGCATCAAGGCCGAGATGCTGGCCAATCCGGCTATGGCGCGCTGGCTCGACGGTTTGTGGGAGCGCAGCCGTGCCGCGCTGCTGCGCGCCGCGCGCGATCCCGACAATGCGCTTTCGGGCCAGTTCGGCGACGGATTGAGGCAGATCGGCGAATCGCTGATGAACGATGCGCGCATGCAGACGCAGATCAACCGCTTTGCCCGCCGCACCCTGGTCGGCATTGCCAACCGATATGGCGACCAGATCGTGCGGCTGGTGTCGGAAACCGTGCGCCGCTGGGACGCGCAGACAATCACCGGGCGGGTGGAGAATGCGGTCGGCAAGGACCTGCAGTTCATCCGCATCAACGGGACGCTGGTTGGCGGGCTGGTCGGGCTGACCATCCACGCCGCGGCGGTGTGGCTGGGGTGATCCTCTCTTAAATCCCCCCCCCAGCAAGCTCGGGGAGGATTTCTTATTGGGCCAGAGCCTCGCCCATCGTCCGCACCGCCTCGACCTGGGCGTTGAGCGGCCCCCAGTCGTCACGATCGGCGATCGCCGCCCAGATGCTCTCGACCTC
>CAXRCQ010000085.1:0-16460 GCA_964228845.1 Blastomonas sp. | reverse complement strand
GTAGTCTGATGCTCTATCCAGCTGAGCTACGGGCGCGTTGGAGGGCTGCCAATAGTCAGCGGTGATGGGCTTGGCAACACCTTTTTGCACCATAGGGCAAATTCATTTCGAACTGTCCCGCTGCTCCAGCATTTGCGCGATGATCGGCAGCAGCGGCAGGTCAGCCGGCGGCATGGGAAGATCGTAAATTTCCTTGATGGTCACCCAGCGCAAAGCGCTGGCATGCAGCGCTTGCGGCTCTCCTTGCCAGCATGAGCAGCGGAAAAGCAGCAGCAGCAGATGCCTGCTGCCCAGCGCAGCACTCGCAAAGGTCATGGGCAAACAGTTTTCGGGAAGTACGGCAATGCCCAGTTCCTCCTGCAATTCTCTGGCCAAGGCCGCCTCCGGCGTCTCGCCGGGCTCGATCTTGCCGCCCGGAAACTCCCAGAGCCCCGCCATTGCGGTTCCATCGGGGCGCTGCTGAACAAGGATACGCCGCTCGCGATCGGTCATGAGCGCCGCCACAACGGGGAAAAGTGTCGGATAAATTTCCATGTCGATTCCAGAATTTTACCGTTTGGCAAGGTTTTGAGGCGATTTTGGCGGCGGGGTGAACGGGCCCCGCACAGGGTTCGGGAACACCATGCTCCAGACTTTCGTCAAGATTGTGAAATCCAGAACAGGTGCGACTGCCATCGAATATGGCCTGATTGCTGCGCTTATCGCTGTTGCAGCCATGGTCGCCATTCAGGGAGTTGCTTCGGAAACGACGAAAATGTGGGACAAGGTCGAGACCGAAGTGACCAAGGAATGAACTTCGACTGTCGGAATTTTTAATACGTCACCGCTTTAACCAATTCAAAACCAATCTGAAGTATCCCGATCAGGCTTGACCGGAAACCAGCCGGAACCAGCGGGGAAGTGAAGATAGCTCAAGGAGACCTGACATGACCAAGATTCGTAACCTGATCAAGAACAACAAGGGCGCGACCGCCATCGAATACGGCCTGATCGCCGCTCTGATCGCCGTTGCCGCCATCACCGCGATGAGCAGCCTGGGCACCAGCCTGTCGGGCACCTTCACCAAGGTCGGCTCGGAAGTCGCCAAGGGCAACTAAGTATCGTCTGATACTTGACCCTGGAAACACGGAACGGGCCGGAGGGAAACCTCCGGCCCTTCTGCTTTGCGCGTTCAATAGGTAACGATCTTGACCTTCTGGCCCGGATTCAGCGTGGCATTGGCCGCAAGACCGTTGAGGGCCATGAAGCGCTCGACCTTGAGCTGGTCATAGGCCATGCGCGCCGCCAGCCGCTGGACAGTATCGCCGCGCGCCACGGTTATCACGCGTACCCGCCGCGGCCTGATCTGCGCTGCCTCTGCTCCCGAAAGGCGCTGCACGCTCTGGTACATGGGGGTGAACACGCCGCCCTGCCCCGCCGGGGTCAGCGCAACGAAGTGATAGGCGCGGTTGTTGGCGAACTGATAGGCGAAAACGGTGACGTCAACGAGCTGCCGGTTGGAATTGACCCGCGCAATCGCATAGGCGGCGGGCAGGCCATTGACGGTGGTCCGCTGGATCTGCCCATAATTCACCCGCTGGTTTCCGCCGATCGCTGCGAAGGCCTGATCGACATAACGCGACAGGTCGCCCGTGAAATTGCCGAGCGTGAATTGCGCCTGCGCGGACTGGCCGTTGATGGTCACGGCGCTGGTTCCGTTCTGCATGCCGAAACCCTGCGGGACCGCAAATTTCAGCCCCAGTTCCGGGTGCAGGAACTCCCGGCCCTGAACCACACCCTGTTTGGGATCATCGCCGTAGAGCAGGCCGTCAAGGCGGCTCAGGAAGACATCGCGGTTGCGTGTTGTTCCCCCGAATTTCTGCGCAACAGAGGCGGCGCGGGTGACGCGCCGCGCAGGATCGGGATGCGTGCTCGCCCATTCGGGGACAGAGCGCGCATCGCCGCCCTGCGCCCGTGCGTCGATTGCCTGTTGCGCAGCCAGTGACGCCAGCATGGAAGAAAGCGCCTGCGGATCAGAGCCGGCCTGGCTGAGATAGCGCACACCCAGATCGTCCGCCTGCTCTTCCTGCTTGCGCGAATATTTGAGCGTCAGCAGCTGGCTGCCCGTGCCGAATATCTGTTGACCCAGCTGCCCCGCTGCGCCGTCGCCCAGCAGTACCGCCGCGCCGATCTGGCCCAGCAGGCCGATGATGCTGTTGCGCTGTGCTGCCTTCTGCCGTTTTTCCGAATGACGTGCGGCGACATGACCAACCTCGTGACCCAGAACGCCGGCAAGCTCGGCCTCGTCGTTCATCAGTGCCATCAACTGACGGGTGACGTAGATATAGCCGCCGGGAATGGCGAACGCGTTGTTGACCGGTGAATTGAGCAGCGTGACCGTGAAATCGTCGCGCGCATTGCCGAGGCCCGATTGGACCGCAATGCCCTTGCCGACCTGAACGACATAGCTGGTTTGCGGCACCTGATAGGCCCCGCCGAATTCCTCAAGCAGCTTGGGATGCGCTTCGGCACCCTGGCTCTTTTCGCGCGCGGTGATCGCCTGGGCCTGCATCGCCAGCGCTTCGGCCTGGGGCGCCATGGACTGGCCCGTCATCGCCAGCGCACTCGCGCCCGCCACGCCCATGATTGCCAGATGCTTCAACCGCGACGCCATAATGCTCTCCCTCATCGTATCAGGTCATGCCAATTTCCCTGCATCATGCCGCCAGCCGCGAGCAGGATCAAATGGCGATGCCCGCTCTACGAGGCGGCGGCCAAGGGGTTGCGACAATTTTACCTGAGGGTCAGAGCGAACCGATGGCCAGAAAGCGTGCTTCGCGTGCAGCCTTCAGCTCGGCGGGGCTCAGCTTCTTCAGCCCTTCCAGCTCTTCACGGATCGCCTTTCCAAGCTCGCTGATCGCTGCAGTCTGGTCGCGATGCGCGCCGCCGACCGGCTCCTTGACGATACGGTCGATGACGTTGAGCCGCTTGAGGTCCGCCGCCGTCACCTGCATCGCTTCGGCGGCATCGGCAGCACGATCGGCGGTGCGCCACAGGATCGAGGCGCAGCCTTCGGGCGAGATCACCGAATAGACCGCGTGCTCGAACATCAGCACGCGCTCCGCCGAGGCCAGTGCCACCGCGCCGCCCGAACCGCCCTCGCCGACGATGGCCGCGACCATCGGCACGCCCAAAGTCAGGCAGCGTTCGGTCGAGCGCGCGATCGCTTCGGCCTGGCCACGCTCTTCGGCCTGCACGCCGGGAAACGCGCCCGACGTATCGACCAAAGTCACCACTGGCAGTCCGAACCGGTCGGCGAGATCCATCAGGCGGATCGCCTTGCGATAGCCTTCGGGCTTGCCCATGCCGAAATTGTGACGGATGCGGCTCTCGGTCGTGTCGCCCTTCTCATGCCCGATCACGACGACGCGCTGCTCGCCCATGCGGGCAAAGCCGCCCATGATCGCCTTGTCGTCGGCAAAGGCGCGGTCGCCAGCCAGCGGGAGGAAATCGTCGAACATGCCCGCGACATAATGCTTGAAATGCGGCCGCGCCGGATGGCGGGCAACCTGCGTCTTCTGCCACGGCGTCAGGCCGGCATAGGTCGAAGCCAGCAGCTTGCGCGACTTGGCGGCGAGCCGTTCGATCTCGCTCTCGATGTCGATCTCGCCCGTATCGGCGGTTTCGCGCAGCTCGGCGATACGCGCGTCCAGCGCTGCGATCGGCTTTTCGAATTCCAGATAGCTTGTCATGCTCATGACGCCATCGCCTAGCCCCGCCGCTGCCGCTCGGCAAGATTCATCTGCGCGAGCGGATGACGGCGGTTGACCAGCTCGACCAGGCGGCTGTCGACATGGGTATAGATCTGCGTCGTGGCGATATCGGCATGGCCGAGCAGTGTCTGCAGCGTGCGCAGATCCGCGCCGCCTTCGAGCAGATGCGTGGCAAAGGCGTGGCGCAGGACATGCGGGCTGACGCGCGCGGGATCGATGCCCGCATCCGCTGCGAATTCCTTGATCAACTGATACAGGCGGATTCGGCTGATATGTCCGGTTCGCGAGGGGAACAGCCAGCGCGGGTTGGACGATGGCACCGCCAGCCAGCGCTGCAATGCCTCTCGCGCGCGGCCCGAAATGGGCACCAGTCGCTGCTTGCCACCCTTGCCGGTGATCGCGAGCAAGGGGCGTCCGGCGAGCGCGGCGCTGCGCGGCAGGCTGACCAGTTCGCTCGCGCGCAGCCCTGACCCGTAAAGCAGTTCAAGCAAGGCGAGCAGGCGGATATCCGAGGCACGGGCCTCGGGAGCGGCAGCGCGCTCCTCGGCCAGCGCGAAAAGGCGGGTGATATCGTCATGGCTCAAGATCTTCGGCAAGGGGCGCTGCACCTTGGGCCGCGCGAGCATCGCCTGCGCCCGTTTTGCGTCCTTGCCCATCCCCTCGTCCTCGAGAAAGGCGAAGAAGCCGCGCAGCGCCGAGCTCTTGCGCGCGAGCGTGCTGGCTGCAAGCGAGCGCCAATGATGGTCGAGCGTTGCACGCGCCGACTCGTCGGCCTGGGTCAGTCGACCGGACAGCACCTCGGATGCCTGTTCCAGATCGCGGCGATAGGCCGCCAGCGTGTTGGCCGAAGCCCCCCGCTCCGCCGCCATCATTTCCAGATACCGTTCGATCAGCCGGGCATCCTCGCTGCCCACGGGTCAGGCGCGGCTGACGGCTTCAGCGGCGATCATCCGGGCTTCGGCCTGACGCCCGACCGTGCGGAGCGCGGCGACGACGTGATAGAGCTGGCGCGGCGTCATCGCCGACCAGTCATTGCCCTGCATGCCCATGCCGACCAGCAGCGTCACCAGTCCGTCATTTCCCGCCGCAGCCGCCGCACCAATCGCGCGGCTCCACCGCGTCTCGCCGCCCAAGCGGATGCCGAGATCATCGGCGAGCGAATCCCGGTCGGCGCTGCTCAAGCGGCCAAGCCCGGCCAGCCCAGCGACCAGAAAGGCGCTCTTGCGCGACTCTGCGCTGGCGTCACTGTCGAAAAAGTCGCTGACATCGGACGCCGAAACCTGGTTTCGGGCGGGCACGCCGACACTCAGCACTGCCCAGCCAAGGCTTCCTGTCGGAATCACCTGCCGCCAGCGAGCGGCACTGGTATCGAATCCGGCGGAGAGCATCGAAACGATCAGGTCGTCCGCATATTCGGCCAGGTCTTCCGAAGGCGCGACCCGGGCCGCCGCATGAGCGGTCAGGATGTGCGAGGAATAGCGCACAAAAGGATTTTCCGAGCGGTTCCAGAGCGTCCGCATAGCCCGCACCCGATCATCGACATCGGCAGCGACATAGGCGGTGCGCAGCAGCGCGGTACGATCGCGCAAGGCTTCATCGGTGCCCGGATCGTCAAAGGTCGCGCTGTAGAGATCGACCATTTCGGCGCTGGAGAGCATGCCCATAGCGGCGGCGACATCGGCAGCCTGCACGCGCGAGGCCAGCGGCACCATCGGTGCGCGCGCACGCCATGCCTGGAAATTGCGATCGGCACGCGCATAAAGCGCCTCGGGCGGCTCGATACCGGCAGTCAACGCCAGGCCGAAGCGCCAGCGGGTTAGCTGATCGACATCGTCCCATTGCACCGTGACCGCGCGGCGACCGTTCATGCTTGCGCCGGCGATCTTTTCGGCGAGTACGACGTCGATCCGGTCCATCGCGCCCTGACGGCGCGCCCGGTCGATCTGTTCGCGCGCGGCACTGCCTTCGCCCGAAAAGCCCGAACAGATCGCGCGGATCAACTGCCACTCGTTGCCCTTGGCGTTATCGGCGGCAAAGGGCAGCAACGCGCACATTCCTAGCGGATCGGCCGATGCAACATAGCTGCTCAATGCGACGTTGAGCAGCCGAGGCGTTGCAGCAGGCGGATCGATCGCCTGCACCATCCGCACCGCCCCATCGGCAGCCCCGATGCGCAGCAGCAGCGCGGCGCGCTCTGCCGCCCAGTTCGCACCGTTCAGGCCCTGCGGTGTCGCAAGTTCGCTCAGCAGCAGTTTCTGCAGGCCGAGCGACGCCCAGCGCGAGACGATGCGCCCGCTCGTCCGGCGCACCAGAGTCTGCGCATAGAGGCCACCGATATTTCCGAGCGACGATGCCGCGTATCCGCCATTGGCTTCGGTCAGCGGGCCGATCAGGTCGAGCGAGCGGCGCGCGCTGGGCGGGAGCGACTGGGTCAGGGCAAGCTGGGCTTCCAGCTCTTCCTGCAGCTTCGCCAGTTCCTCGCTCAGTTCCTGGTCGGTTGGCGCGTCCTGTCCTGCGAGCGAAGGCAGCGGCGTTGTCGGCAACGGCACGGCGACGCCGGGAACCGGCTGCACATTCCGGCCGGGCTCGGGTGGAGGTGGTGGCTCGGATTGCGACGGGGCGGGCGCAGGATCGTTGAAGCCCGGCGGCAACAGCGATTCCGGCGCTTCATTCTGCCCGATGACCGGGGCCGAGACGAATGCGACCGCCAACAGGCTGACACAGCCCAGAACCATCCCCCGCCGCATCAATGTCAGCCCTCGGACTCGGTGGAGCCCGAAACGGCCCCATTCCCGGCAGCAGCGGGCAGCGGAATCGACTTTTCGACGCGCTGGGTCGGCACTTCGCCGCCGCGCGACCAGGCAAGTGCCAGCAGACCGATCAGGGCAACGGCGATCACCACGAGAATGATCGGGCCCTTGGGCCGCCTGCGCCGTCCGTAATTCTGTCCGATAATGGCCATAGCCAGGATATTCTCCGTGCAAGTCAAGATAACTTGCGCCACCGCCTAGCCTATTTATAGGCTGCGCGGCAATGCTGCAGAACCGAAAATCAGACCCTGCGCGGCTGGCCGGGGATATCATGCGATGGCTCGACCGCCCCCTGGTGCTGGTCGGACTGATGGGCGTGGGCAAATCCACTGTCGGCAAGCGCCTGGCCAGCGATCTCGGGGTCGCGTTTGTCGATGCTGACGAGGAGATCGAGAAGGCCGCGCAGATGTCGATCTCCGAGATTTTCGAGCGGTTCGGAGAGCCCTATTTTCGCGATGGCGAGCGCCGCGTCATCTCCCGCCTGATCGATGGCCAACCGCGCGTCATCGCGACCGGCGGAGGTGCCTTCATGAACGACGAGACGCGCGCGCTCATCCTTTCCGGGGCTGTGGCAATCTGGCTCGATGCCGATATCCGCACGCTGGTCGATCGGGTCAGTCGACGCAACACGCGCCCACTGCTCCGCAACGGCAATCCGGCAGAGGTGCTCACCCGCCTCGCCGAGCAGCGCAATCCGGTCTATGCCCAGGCGCAAATTCATGTGCGCAGCAAGGATGGGCCACATCACCGCACGGTAGCGGCAATCTTGGAAGGACTTGCCCAATGGCACGGCTGAACATCGCATTGGGCCAGCGCAGCTATGACATTCTGGTCGAGGCAGGTGCGCTGTCGCAAGTCGCGGACCATATCGCCCCCTGGACGCGGCGCGGACGCAGCCTGTGGGTCAGCGATTCCCGCGTCGCCGCGCATTACTGGCCGAAGATCGAGGCCCAGCTTGCCAGTGCCGGAGTCGAGGCGCATCTGCACGTGGTTCCGGCGGGCGAAGCGAGCAAGAGCTGGACCGAACTCGCCCGCCTGATCGACTGGCTGCTGGCCATGGGGGTGGAGCGCAGCGACACCATTTTCGCGCTGGGCGGCGGCATGATAGGCGACCTGACCGGCTTTGCCGCCTCGATCGTCAAGCGCGGCTGCGATTTCGTGCAGGTGCCCACGACCCTTCTCGCGCAGGTCGACAGTTCGGTCGGCGGCAAGACCGCGATCAATACGGCAGCGGGCAAGAATCTGGTCGGGACCTTCCATCAGCCGAAATTCGTGCTCATCGACCCGCAGGTGCTGGCCACCCTGCCCCCGCGCGAGATGCGCGCCGGCTATGCCGAGGTGGTCAAATACGGGCTGATCGACGATCCCGCCTTCTTCGAATGGTGCGAGGCGAACGGACAGGCGGTTCTGGCGCAGGATTCCGCCGCGCTCGAACATGCGATCGTCACATCCGTTGCCGCCAAGGCGCGGATCGTCGGCGAGGACGAACGCGAGACCAGGGACAGGCGCGCGCTGCTCAATCTCGGCCATACGTTCGGGCACGCGCTGGAGGCTGATACCGGTTTTGGCGAGCGGTTGCTGCATGGCGAGGCGGTGGGCGTCGGAATGGTGCTGGCGCTGGGCTATTCGGCGCGGCGGGGCCTTTGCGATGCGCAGGATGCGCGCAAGGTCGAGGCGCACCTTGCCGCCTGCGCCATGCCGGTGACGCTTGCCGACGCTGGCGTTACCGCAGATGGCGCCGCACTGGTCGATCATATGCGCCACGACAAGAAGATGACCGGCGGCACCTTGCCCTTCCTGCTGCTGCGCGGGATCGGCCAGACGTTCGTGGCGCATGATGTCGATCTTGCCGATGTGGCGCAGTTCCTCGACGACCAGCACCACGTCGCCGCACAACCCCTGGTCTCGTAAACCTTCTCTTTAGGACGATGCGCTAGAACGCGCTTGTGGGGGCAGGCCGTGCGTCTGCCTGCCACACCATTGCCTTGAACCAGCGGAGCCCTGAACGAGTGTCGTTTGTCCAGCCTGGAGCCTTTGACCGCGCCCAGCCCGAGGCGGCCCCGCCGCGCTCGCTCGAGGCTGCGCTCGCCCGGGGCATGAGCGACACGCACGCCTTTGTCGCCCGGCTGGCCGATCGAGTCGTGCCTGCGCGTGCCGTCGATCTTGCTGATGCGGCGCATTTCCTCTGCCTGCTGCACGGACGCTATCCGGGGCTGATCGACTATGCCGCGACGCGCAGTGCAGACCCCCAGGTGGGCAAATGGCTCGCGCGCGCTTGCGAGGCCTTTGTCGGCGAGCGCGCCCTGCTCACCAAGCTGACCGTGGCCGCCGGGCCGATTGCCAGCACGCCGGGCCAGGACAAGTGCACGCCCGCGATCATCAACCTGCGCGGCGCGCTCAATGCGCTCTCGCAATCCGACCGCCAGGGCTGCGCGCTGGGTGCGGCCTTCGCGCTGGTTCTCGACTGGCACATCATCCGGAACGTGCTCGACATTATCGCGCAGCGCACCGGACTGGAGCCCCGGCCCTCCACCCTGCCCACGCGCGAAGAAACGCTGCAGATGGCTGCGGAGCTGGGCCGCGACCGCCTGATCGGTCGCGCTATGGGATTTGGTGCCTCGCAGATGCTGGTCCAGCACGGAAATTTCTGGGACATGCTCGCCGATCGCGCCGAGGCCCGCCGCATTCAGGACGGGCTCTGATCCGCGTCCGCCAGAAGCATCGAAACAAACTGACGCAAACGTAAACGTAAAGCCAGAACGCTGTCGCGGCTTGCCAAGCCGGTCCAAGCCCCTTATCGCTTAAACGCACAGTTAACAGCGGCAGGAAGGCGATGCTCATGCGTTTTGAAGGCACCAGCGACTATGTGGCAACCGATGACCTGAAGGTGGCGGTGAACGCTGCGGTTGCACTGCGCCGCCCGCTGCTGGTCAAGGGCGAGCCCGGCACCGGCAAGACCGTGCTGGCGCACCAGATCGCGGCGGCCGCCAATGCGCCGCTGATCGAATGGAACATCAAGTCGACCACCAAGGCGCAGCAGGGCCTGTACGAATATGACGCGGTGGCGCGCCTGCGCGACGGCCAGCTCGGCGACGAGCGCGTCCACGACATCGCCAATTACATCAAGAAGGGCAAGCTTTGGGAGGCGTTCACCTCGCCCCAGCTGCCGGTGCTGCTGATCGACGAGATCGACAAGGCCGATATCGAATTCCCCAACGACCTGTTGCAGGAACTCGATCGCATGGAATTCTATGTGTACGAGACCAAGGAACTGGTGAAGGCGGAGGAGCGCCCGATCGTCGTCATCACCTCGAACAACGAGAAGGAACTGCCCGACGCCTTCCTGCGCCGCTGCTTCTTCCACTATATCAAGTTCCCCGATCGCGAAACGATGCAGGCGATCATCGACGTGCACTTCCCCGGCATCCAGAAGGTGCTGGTGCAGAAGGCGCTCGAAATCTTCTATGACGTGCGCGAGGTTCCGGGGCTGAAGAAGAAGCCGTCGACGAGCGAGCTGCTCGACTGGCTGAAGCTGCTGCTGCACGAGGACATGCCGCTCGAGGTGCTGCAGTCGCGCGATCCCAGCAAGGCGATCCCGCCGCTGCACGGCGCGCTGCTCAAGAACGAGCAGGACGTGATGCTGTTCGAGCGCCTCGCCTTCATGGCGCGCCGCAACAGCTGACCGCCCTCAGCGGATATAGGCGAGCTCGAAATTGCCCCAGTAACGGCCCTTGATCCAGAGCGGCACGAAGATGTTGCGCAGGATGCAGCCGTCGCTGGCCGTGGGCTCGAAGCGATAGACTGCAGCATAATAGCGGTCATGCTTGTGCGCGATGGCCCCCGTCGTCGTGTGGTCGAGCACGATCATCCGGTTGCGGCAATGCGCGGCATCGTGCTGGTGATCGCCCGTGGGATGGTGCGAACGCTCGCTGATATGCGTCGGCAGATAGCCGTCCTCGTTAGAGATGACCGCGCCATAGGCCTGGTTGTCCTTGCCCCAGAACCGGTCGAGAATGGGCTGAATGCGGGCATCGGCGAAATCGTTGAACCGGTTGTCGAAGCGTGCCAGTCCGGGCTCGCCGCGCGGGCGGTAATCGCGGTCGAACACGTCGAGCTCTGTCAGCTGACCCGCATCAATGGCCGATTCGATGATCTCCCGGATTTCGTCGCAGGTCGAAACCGCAAGTTCGACGAACGGATTGTCGCGATGCGAAAGCCCCGTGTGCAGCAGCTGGTTGAAGACGACATTGGAGAGCGTCTCGAGCGCGTTGCTCTGGCCGAGCGCTTCCTCCAGCTGATTGCTGCAGCCTTCGACATCCTCCATGAACACGAACAGATTGTCGCACAGCTCGCCGGTGTCAGAGCGCACACCGTTGCTCGAATCCGCAATCGCGTCGGCCTTGCCCGCTACATCGCGCATCATGTCGCCCGCCTGACGGACTGCCGCATCGATGGTTTCGAGGTGGCGTTGCGCGCTTCGGCTTTGATCGACGCCCCTTTCCACCTGCGCCATGAAATGCCCGGCCTCGGTGCTCAGCGAGTTCATCGTACCGGCAATGCGGTCGGTTACCTGGCGGGTGTCCTGCGCCAGTTTCTTGACCTCGGCCGCGACCACCGCGAAGGTCGCACCGGCGGCGCCCGCTCGCTCCGCCTCGATCGCGGCATTGAGCGCAAGCATGTTGGTGGATCGGGCGATGGCATCGATGGTGCGGCTGGCGAGGATGACCTCGTCCATGGCATTGGCAAAGCGTTTCACGTCCTCGCCCAGCCCCTGGATCAGCGAGATCAGATCGTGCAGCTCCAGCGCCGAAACCTGCATGGTTTCCGTGCTTTCCGCCAGGTAGCGATAAGCCTCCTGGCTCATCCGCTGCGCGCTGGCGGTCGCGACGACGACCTGCTCCTGTTCCTGCGCAAGATTGCGTGCGATCTGTTGCAGATAGGAGCGCTTCTCGCCCAGCAGCGCCATGCGATCGCGGACCGCGCTGACGATGCCCCCGACCCGCGATGCGCCGATGACCGACTCGCCACAGCTTTCCGCCATCTGCTGGACGGCATCGCTGTCGGGAGGAATGATGCGATGCTGCTCCATCAGGGACCTTTGCACTGTCGTTATGCCATGGCGTAGCGGCTTATGGTTAAGGGCGAGTAAAATGCCCGTGTCAGAGCTTCGCACTTGCCAGACGGGCAGCGCGCAGGCATCGTCGAAGGCTGACGGAAACGTAAAGCAGCAGGACCTGACGATGTTCTTTTCATTCATGGACGAATTGCGCAGCGCCGGCATCTCGGTCTCGCTCAAGGAGCATCTGATCCTGCTCGAAGCGCTGAATGCGCAGGTGATCGAACAGAGCCCCGAGGAATTCTATTACCTGTCGCGCGCGACGCTAGTGAAGGACGAGGGCCTGCTCGACCGGTTCGACCAGGTGTTCGCCAAGGTGTTCAAGGGTCTCGAGATGACCTTCCAGGGCAATGACAGCGCGACCATCCCGGAAGACTGGCTGAAGGCGGTCGCCGAGAAATTTCTCTCCGAAGAGGAGATGGAGAAGATCAAGTCGCTCGGCTCCTGGGAAGAGATCATGGAGACGCTGAAAAAGCGGCTCGAGGAGCAGGAAAAGCGCCATCAGGGCGGCAACAAGTGGATCGGCACCGGCGGCACCAGCCCGTTCGGCAATTCGGGCTACAACCCTGAAGGCGTGCGCATCGGCGGCGAGAGCAAGCACAAGCGCGCGATCAAGGTCTGGGAAAAGCGCGAATACCAGAACCTCGATTCGACCCGCCAGCTGGGTACGCGCAACATCAAGGTCGCGCTGCGCCGCCTGCGGCGCTTCGCGCGCGAGGGATCGGCCGACGAACTGGACATTGACGGCACGATCGATGGCACCGCGCGCCAGGGCTGGCTCGACATCCGCATGCGGCCCGAGCGGCACAATGCGGTCAAGCTGCTGCTGTTCCTCGATGTCGGCGGGTCGATGGACCCGTTCATCAAGCTGTGCGAGGAGCTCTTCTCGGCCGCGACCACCGAGTTCAAGAACCTCGAATTCTTCTATTTCCACAACTGCCTTTACGAGGGCGTGTGGAAGGACAATCGCCGCCGCTTCACCGAGCGCACCAACACCTGGGACATCCTGCACAAATACGGGCACGACTATAAGGTGATCTTCGTCGGCGATGCCTCGATGAGCCCTTACGAGATCAGCCATCCGGGCGGCTCGGTCGAGCATTTCAACGACGAGGCGGGCGCTGTGTGGATGCAGCGCGTGGTCAACACCTATCCTGCCGCAGCGTGGCTCAATCCGGTGCCCGAGAACCAGTGGGGCTATTCGCAATCGGTGCGGATGATCAAGGACCTGATGAAGGACCGCATGTATCCGCTGACGCTCGAGGGGCTCGACGACGCGATGCGCGAGCTGGTGCGCAAGCACGGCAACTGAGCGGGCGCGGGTGGGCGCTCAGGCCTTGCCCGCGTAGCGATCGGTCGCTTCGATCAACCTGTCGAGGATGCCGGGCTCCGAATAGGCGTGGCCTGCCCCTTCGATCAGGTGGAAATCCATATGCGGCAGCGCCTTGTGCAGCGCCCAGGCATGATGGGCGGGGCAAGGCATGTCGTAGCGGCCATGCACGATCGTCCCCGGAATGCCGCTCAGCCGATGAGCGTTATTGAGCAGCTGTTCGGGCTCGAGCCAGCAGGCGTTGACGAAATAGTGGGTCTCGATCCGCGCGAAGGCCAGCGCATAATGGCCGTCGTCATGCTGCTCGCTCAGCTTCGGATCGGGGAGCAGCGTCACCGTCTCGCCCTCGTACAGGCTCCAGGCCCGCGCGGCCCGGATCTGCAGTTCCGGATCGTCTCCGATCAGCCGCCGGTGATAGGCCGTCAGCATGTCGCCGCGCTCTTCCTCGGGGATCAGCGCGGTAAAACGCTCCCATTTGTCGGGGAACATCTGCGACACACCGAACTGGTAGAACCAGTCGAGCTCGGGCTTGGTGCACATGTAGATTCCGCGCAGCACGAGCTGCGAAACGCGGGTCGGATGCGTCTGCGTATAGGCGAGCGCCAGCGTCGATCCCCACGAGCCGCCGAACACCAGCCAGTCCGAGGCGCCGACCATCTCGCGCAGCCGCTCGATATCGACGACCAGATGCCAGGTGGTATTGGCATCGAGCGATGCGTGCGGCACCGACCGACCGCATCCGCGCTGATCGAACAGCAGCACGTCATAGCGCGCCGGATCGAACAGCCGACGATGATCGGGCGAACAGCCGCCACCCGGGCCACCGTGCAGGAATACCGCAGGCTTTGCGCCCGGCGTCCCAACGCGCTCCCAATAGACCTGATGACCGTCACCTGTATCCAGCATGCCGCTGGCATAGGGCTCGATCGCGGGGTAGAGCGTCCGCACCGGGCGCAGCGCGCTTACTGCTTGCCGTGCCGGGTGTTGCTCGACAGGTAATCCCCATAGGTACCAACATAGCTGTCGATGATCATCTGGGTTTCCTCATTGGCATAGCTTTCGGCCTCGGCCTTCTTGCCGCCATATTGCATCTCGGCCTTGATCATCAGATCGATCAGCTTGGTTTTTTCCGCCGTGCAGGCCGTCTCGGATTCCTTGGTGAAATCGGACTGCGGCTTCTTGGCGTCCAGGCTCTCGTTGGTGAACTTGGTCAGGCAGTCGTTGAAGTCCTTGCGCGCCGTATCCACCGGATCCGCAGCAGCCATGGTCATCGCCATGGCGATCATAACAGTGAGACTCATGCTCTTCTCCCCAGAAAGCAGATTGTGCGCAGCAATTAGCACTGTGCTGGAACCCGCGAAAGCGGATTTCCGCCAGTGTTGCGGCAATTTACCGCATCAAGGTCAACGGATCCGGACCCCGCCCTGCACCACCGCATCGACGCTTTCAAGCTCGCGGACATTGGCGAGCGGATCGCCATCGACCGCGATGATATCGGCATAGCGGCCCACCGCGATCGCGCCGACATCCTGCGACTTGCCGAGCGCCTCGGCGGCATTGAGCGTGGCGGCGCGGATCGCCTCCATTGGGCTCATGCCATATTCGACCATCACCTTGAACTGCCCCCCGGCGGTGGCGTGCGGCATCACACCGGCATCGCTGCCGAACACCATCTTCACGCCCGCACGATAGGCCTTGCGGAAATTGTCGCGCTGGATCTGCGCCACCTCGCGGTCCTTGCGCAGATTATCTTCCAGCACCCCGTTCTTCGCGCCTTCGGCCTGGGTATAATCGGTGTTGAAGATATCCATCGAGAACCAGACCGGCTGCTTGCGCTCGGCGGCCAGGCGGATGCCCTCGTCATCGACCAGGCTGGCATGCTCGATCGTGTCGATCCCGGCGCGGATCGCCGCCTTGATGCCCGCCGCGCCATGCGCATGCGCCGCGACGCGCAGGCCCCATTGGTGCGCTTCATCGGCGATGGCGCGCAGTTCCTCTTCGGAAAGCTGCTGCTGGCCCGGCTCGGTATTGCGCGAGAACACGCCGCCGGTGGCGCAGACCTTGATCACCTCCGCGCCATATTTGCGCTGCTCGCGCACCTTCTGCCGCAGCTCGGTCGGGCCATCGCCCACTGCCGGCGATTTCGCCGCGAACGATGGCGGCAGATAGGTCTGGTCGCAATGGCCCCCGGTGGCACCAAGCGCATGCGCGGCAGGGACGATGCGCGGTCCCACCGCCCAGCCCTCGCCGATCGCCTGCTTGAGCGCGACGTCATTATAGCCTTCGGACCCCACATTGCGCACCGTGGTGAAACCCGCCTCGAGCATCGCGCGGGCGTTGGACGCCGCAACAAAGCTCCAGAAGCGGTCGGTGAACTGCAGGCTGTTATAGCCGCCATAAGTGGGTGAGCTGTCGAGATGCACATGCATGTCGATCAGCCCGGGCAGCAGCGTCTTGCCCGACAGGTCGATATGCCTGACATCGGATCCCCAGCGCACGGTACGCGCATCGGCGATCGAGGTGATGCGGCCGTTCTCGACGAAGATCGCGGGGAACTCGGTGACCTTGCCGGTCACGACATCGACCATCTTTTCAGCGGTGATGACGCTGCGCTGCGGCGCATCCTGCGCGGTTGCGGTGACAGTCGATGCGGCCAGCACCGCAGCGACAGAAAGAACGGCTTTCTTCATGACAAACCCCTTGGCCGCGCCTTTGCGGCGTTGTTTGTCTCGCACGATTACAAGGCCTTGCCAGACAGGCAAGCGAAACCCTCGCCTCTGCCTTCCCACAAATTTTTTGGGGTGGTCCCGTCCGGTGCCGGGGCCTAGCATCGCGACCATGGACACGCCCCTGCCCGATCTCCCATGGTCGCTGACCGAGAAGGAAAAGCAGACGCTCCGCCTCATCGTCTGCGGCCATGATGCCAAGTCGATCGCGCGCGAGCTCGACCTTTCGGTGCATACGATCAACGAGCGGCTGCGCGAGGCGCGGCGCAAGATGGCGGTATCGAGCAGCCGCGAGGCGGCACGCCTGCTTCACCAGGCGGAGGACGCTTCACCCCCCAACAGCCTTGGGGACAATGAAATCGGGGAAGCATTGCCAGCCGCAGCGGGCGATCAGGGCTCCACGCCGCAACCCGGCGTCGGCGCGCCAGCCCGGCGCTCCGCCCTGATGATAGGAGCCTTTGTCATGACTCTCGCCCTCGGCCTGATGGCCTTTGCCGCCCTGCCGCTGATGACCGCCACGACCGCCAGCGCCGACGCCACCGAACAAACGAGTGAACAGGCGATCAACCAGCAGGTCGTCGATGCCGCGCGCCATTTCCTAGCGCTGGTCGAAGCGAAGAAATGGGAGGAAAGCTACGCCGCCACCGGCAGCGCGGACCGCCAGCTCAACACGATTCAGGTCTGGTCCGACGTGTCCGATCAGGTGCATGCCCGTTATGGCAAGTC
>CAXRCQ010000084.1:0-6612 GCA_964228845.1 Blastomonas sp. | reverse complement strand
CTTTGCCGCACCGTTCTACCTGCAGCTGTCGATCGACAAGGCGGAGCCCGCCTTCGATACCAGCTTCCTGCTCGCGCTGGCGCTCGGCTTTGCCGCGCTGGAACTGGTCGGTTTCGCGACGCGGGGCCTGCGCGAGCTGATCCTGCTCAAGGTCTCGAGCGCGGTGGGCTTCTCGATGACCACCGACCTGTTCCGCCATCTGCTCCGCCTGCCGATCGGCTATTTCGAGCGGCGCAACACCGGCGACATCATCTCGCGCTTCGAATCGACCGAGCCGATCAATGACCTGATGAGCAAGGGTCTGGTCTCCGCGACGATCGACGCGATCATGGCGCTGCTCACCTTTGCCATCATGTTCTATTATTCGCCGGTGCTCACCCTGGTGGCGATGGCGACGCTGGGCGTGTTCGTCGCCTTTCGCTTCGCCACCTATCGCCGGCTGCGCAATGCAACCACCGATTATATCGCCGCGCGCGCCGACGAGGCGAGCACGATGATCGAGACGGTACGCGGCATGAGCACGATCAAGCTGTTCGGTCGCTTGGGCGAGCGCATGACATTGTGGCAGAACAAGCATGCCGATACGGTCAATGCCGGCATCCGCATGGGCCGCACCAATGCCTGGACCGATGTCGCCGGGCAGACGCTGATGCGGCTGGAAACGGTGCTTTTCGTGTACCTTGCGATCAGCATGGTCATCGCCGGATCGTTCACCGTCGGCATGGTCTTTGCCTATCAGGCGTACAAGAACCAGTTCCTCGATGCGGGGCTGCGCTTCGTCGACATGATGTTCGACTATCGCATGCTCGACACGCATGTCGACCGGCTCGCCGATATCGCGCTGGAAAGGCCCGAGAATACGCAAGGCACCGGCAGCCGCACCGGCCGCGCTCCGCTGCGCGGCGAGATCACGCTCAAGGACGTTCGCTTCGCCTATGGCAAGGACGATCCGGAAATCGTGCGCGGGGTCGATCTGGCCATTCCGCCGGGGGATTCGCTGGCGATCACCGGCCCTTCGGGCGGCGGCAAGTCGACGCTGCTCAAGCTGATCATGGGGCTCTATGCGCCGACATCGGGCCAGATCCTGATCGATGGCGAGCCGCTGGGCCGTGTCGGCGTGGACAATTTCCGCCGCCTGTTCGCCACGGTGATGCAGGACGACGTGCTCTATGCGGGCAGCGTTGCTGAGAATATCGCATTCTTCGATCCGGACATGGACCTGGAGTTCGTGCTGCATTGCGCGCAGCTCGCGTGCATCCATGACGAGATTGCCGCCTTCCCGATGGGCTATGACACGCTGGTCGGCGAAATGGGCGCGTCGTTTTCGGGCGGGCAGAAGCAGCGACTATTCCTCGCCCGCGCGCTCTATCATCGGCCGAAGATCCTGCTGCTCGACGAGGGCACCGCCAATCTCGACCAGAGCAAGGAGGCCGAGGTCAACGCGAACCTTGCCGCGCTCAACATCACCCGCATCATGGTCGCGCACCGGCCCGAGACGATCGCTTCGGCGGGCCGCGTGGTCGAGATGCGCGACGGCGTGCTGCGCCCGGTGGGTGAGGTGCACAGCCTGCCGCCCTTGCCGCCGGTCCTCGGCATGATCAGCGGCCTGAAGCTGAGCGCATGAATAGCCCGCCGCGATATCCCGCTGCGGCAGCGTTGATGATCGCCGCCGCGCTGGCCGGATGTACCCGCGCCAGCGACCCGCACCGCGTGCCAAGGCTGGACTATCTCGAGACGCTGCCGACCGAATTCGACGATCCCGAGTCGGCGGGGCAACCCGTCCTGGCACATGGCGAAGCGCAGGCCGGGGACTGGTGGACCTTTGCCAGCGACCCCGTGCTCGACGAACTGCTGGCGCGCGCCGATGCTGCGAACAATTCGATCGCGGTGGCCGCTGCCCGATTGGCGCAGGTCGAGGCAGGGCGGCGCATCACCCGCGCGGCTCAGTTGCCGACATTGGGCGCGAGTCTGCAATATGACGGGCGCGAGACGGTGCGCGGCCCCGGATCCGCAGGGCCGGACAGTTTCGGTGCGCAGATCGATCTGGGCTGGGATCCCGATCTGTTCGGCAGGCTGCGCAGCAATGCCCAGGCCGCGCGCGCTGACGTTGAGGCTGCGGGGTTCGATCTCGCCGATGTCCGCCGCGTCGTGCGCAACGAAGTCATCCGCGCCTATGTGCAGTATCGCGCGGTCGAGGCGCGGCTCGATTATGTCGCATTGTCCGCGCGCACCCAGCACGACATTCTCGACATGGTCGAAAAGCGCTACCAGCTCGGCATCGCGGTGGAGACCGATCGGCAGCAGGCGCGGCTGCAATATCTGCAGGTGAGCGCGATCGAGCCCGAGCTGCGCAACGAGCGCAACCAGCTGCGCAACCGGCTGGCGGTGCTGCTCGGCGGCACCTCCGCCCCGCTCGATGGATTGCTGGGCAAGACCGGGCAGGTGCCGGGCTTTGCCGCGCTGCCCGCACTCGGCATTCCGATGGACCTGGTGCGCAACCGGCCCGATGTGCGCGCGGCGGAATATCGGCTGCTCGCGGCGGGCGAGCGCATCGGCGCGGCGCGCGCTGCGCTGCTGCCGCAGATCTCGCTGAGTGGCACGCTGTCGACCATCGCTCCGACGCCTTCGGGCCTGTTCGATGCGATCATCGGCCAGACGCTGGGCCGCATCGCGCAATCGCTGTTCGCAGGCGGGGCGGCGCGCGCGCAGGTGTCGCAAAGCAAGGCGGTGGCGGACGAGGCACTCGCGCTCTACCGCCAGAGCATTCTCGTCGCGCTGGAAAATACCGAAAACGCGCTGTCGGCGGTGCGCACCAGCCAGGTGCGGATCGCGATCAACCGCGAGGCGCTCGACGCGGCAGAGCTTGCCGCCGCGCAGGCGCGCCGACAGAACGAGCTCGGGCTGATCGACTTCTATGTCGTGCTCGCTGCCGAGCAGAACCTGCTGGCCCAGCGCGACCGGATGGTGCTCGCCGAGGCTTCCTATGCGATCGCGGTGGCCGATCTTTACGCCTCGCTGGGTGACCGGCTGAACGGGAGCGCCACACCGCTTCGCTGAAAGCGGGGGCATCAAGGCATTTCGGGCATTGCGCAAGCGCTGGCGTCCCCGCATATCGGGGCGATCCGAACAGCCAGAAGGTCGCCCCGCTCATGATCGCCAAGGTCGCCGATACTGTCCCTACCGAAAGTCGCGCCGAGACCGTGCGGCTCTTGACCGAGATCGAGCAGCGGCTGCGCTGGCTCTCCTCGTGGATGATCCACAATGCCAACAACATCCGCGAGAAGCGCGATGGACTGAAGGTCGGCGGGCACCAGGCGAGCTGCGCGTCGATGACCGCGATCATGTCCGCGCTCTATTTCCACGCGCTGCGCCCGCAGGACAAGGTGGCGGTGAAGCCGCATGCCGGTCCGGTGCTGCACGCGATCCATTATCTGCTCGACGAGCAGACACGCGAGAAGATGGAGCGCTTTCGCGGGCTCGGCGGGGTGCAGAGCTATCCTTCGCGCACCAAGGACAGCATTCCGGTCGATTTCTCCACCGGATCGGTGGGCCTCGGCGTCGCGATCACCGCCTTTTCGTCGCTGGTGCAGGATTATCTGATCGCGCACGGCCAGTTGCGCGAGGAGCAGGCGGGGCGGATGATCGCGCTGATGGGCGATGCCGAGCTCGACGAGGGCAATATCTACGAATGCCTGATCGAGGGCTACAAGCACGACCTGCGCAATTGCTGGTGGATTGTCGACTATAACCGCCAGTCGCTCGATGCGACCACGGCGGACCGCATGTTCCGCCGCTTCGACGATATCTTCGAGACCTGCGGCTGGCGCGTGGTTACCTTGAAGCACGGCAAGCTGCAGCGCGCGGCGTTCCAGCGCCCCGGCGGCAAGGCGCTGGAGGACTGGATCGAGACCTGTCCCAACGCCGATTTTGCTGCATTGACCTATCTGGGCGGCGCGGCGTGGCGCGAGCGGCTGATGCACGATATCGGCAGGAAGCGCGGCGTGGCCGAACTGCTCGGTTCGTACGACGATGCGGGCCTGGCCCAGCTGATGACCAATCTGGGCGGTCACTGCATCGAGACGCTGCTCGACGCGTTCGACAGCATGGACGACGAGCGCCCGACGCTGCTCATTGCCTATACCGTCAAGGGCTATGGCCTGCCGCTCGCCGGGCACAAGGACAACCATTCGGGCATGATGAACGGCGCGCAGATCGAGGGCTTCCGCGAGGCCCTCGGCATAGCGCCGGGCGAGGAATGGGGCAAATGGTCGGGGCTGGGCGACAATCTCGCCAGTGCGCTCCAGGCCTTCGTCGCGGACAGCCCGATCGCGCGCAAGCAGGCAGAGTTCGCCGCGCCCGCCATTCCGCTGCCCGACCGTCTGCCGGTGCCCGAAGGCGCCGAGCAATCGACGCAAGCCGCGTTCGGCAAGATCCTGCACGATCTGGCCAAGTCGGACGCGCCGCTCGCCGACCGGCTGGTCACCACCGCGCCCGATGTCACGCAGACGACGAATCTCGGCGCGTTCGTCAACCAGCGCGGGCTGTTCCGGCGGCAGGAACTGGCGGACGTGTTCCAGCGGGTGAAGATCCCCTCGGCGCAGAAATGGGCGGCGCATCAGGCGGGCCAGCATATCGAGCTGGGCATCGCGGAGAACAATTTCTTCCTCGCGCTCGCCGCACTGGGCCTGTCGGCACCGCATTTCGGCACGCGGCTGATGCCGGTGGGGACGGTGTACGATCCGTTCATCGCGCGCGGGCTCGATGCGCTCAATTACGGCTGCTACCAGGATTCGCGCTTCCTGCTCGTCGGCACGCCCTCGGGCATCACGCTGGCGGGCGAGGGCGGCGCGCACCAGTCGATCAATACCCCGCTGATCGGCATGGGCCAGCCGGGGCTGGAAAGCTTCGAGCCCGCGTTCGCCGACGAGGTCGCGCTGATGATGGCCTTCGCGTTCCGGCACATGCAGGCGAAGGACGGCGCTTCGGTCTATCTGAGGCTGACGACGCGCGTGATTGAACAGATCGCCCGGACGGACAGCGCATGGGAGGCAGATGCGCTCGCCGGGGCCTATTGGCTGCGCGAGCCCGCGCCCGGAGCCGAGGCCGCGATCGCCTATTGCGGCGCGGTCGCGCCCGAGGCGCTGGCCGCCTGGGAGGCGCTCAAGGACGATGTCCCAGGTCTCGGCCTGCTCGCCGTCACCTCCCCCGACCGCCTGCACCGCGACTGGTCGGCGACCAGGTCGGCGCGCTGGACCGGCACCCCCGGCGGCCAGAGCCATGTTGCGCGGCTGCTTGGCCAGCTGTCGCCGGACGCAGGTCTGGTCACGGTGCTCGACGGCTCGCCCGCCGCGCTCTCCTGGCTCGGCGGCGTGCGCGGCCAGCGGGTCAGCCCCTTGGGCACCGACCGTTTCGGCCAGACCGGCGACCTGCCCGACCTGTATCGCACCTACCGTCTCGACCGCGAGGCGATCATCGACGCGATGGCGGAGCTGTTCGTCGGGCGCGATTGACCGGGCTTGGCCCGCTGACATAGACTGAGCCCACGAGCCCGACCGGGCCGGGGGAGGAGCGCTGGAGCATATGAGCCTGCCGTCGGCGGCACTGATCGGGCTTGCGGTCATCCTGCTGCTGTTCGCCGTGGCGGCACTGGTCGAGCGGCGCGCAGGGGAAGCCGAGCGGCGACCCTGGCTGAGGCAACTGGCCTATACGCTCGCGCTCGGCGTCTATTGCTCGAGCTGGACCTTCTACGGCGCGGTGGGCAGCATCGTGCGGGATGGCTGGTATTATCTGCCGATCTATCTCGCGCCGATCTGCCTGTTGCTGTTCGCCCCACGCTTCCTCAGGCGGCTCGCCCAGGCGGTGGCGGAAGAGCAGGCGACCACCGTGTCCGATTTCATCGCCGCGCGCTTCGGGCATGACAATGGCGTCGCGCGGCTGGTCACCCTCATCGCCCTTGTCGGCACCATTCCCTATGTCGCGCTGCAGTTCCGATCGATCGGCGGTGCGCTGTCGCTCGCTTCCGGAAGGCCGATGGCCGATGCGGCGATGATCGGCGCGGCGGTGCTGCTCGCGTTGTTCGCGATCCTGTTCGGCGCGCGCCGCTACGAGCTGGCCGGGCGCAGCGAGGGGCTGGTCTATGCGATCGGGCTGGAATCGGTGATCAAGATCGTCGCGCTGACCGCCGTCGCGGCAGTGGCGGTGGTCTTGCTGGTCGGCTCCGATGCGGGAGCGGTCGATCGCGGCAAAGCGCTGATTACGGAGAATTTCCAGCCCGAGCGCCTTTCCGTCGAGTTTGCGGTGATTTTCCTCATTTCGGCCATGGCGATCATCGCGCTGCCCCGGCAATTCTACATGGGGCTGGTCGAGGCGCAGGATGCAAGCGCGCTGCACCGGGCGCGTTTCGGCCTCGCCGCCTATCTCGCGGTCATGGCGATCATGGCGCTGCCGATCGCGCTCGCCGGGGCCAGCCTGGTACAGGCCGATACCGGCGCGGACCTCTATGTGCTGCAGATTCCGGCGCTGGCGGGCAGCGGAGGAGTGCTGGTGCTGGCGCTGATCGGCGGGATCAGCGCGGCAGCATCGATGGTGATCGTCGATGCGACCGCGCTCGCC
>CAXRCQ010000083.1:0-7632 GCA_964228845.1 Blastomonas sp. | reverse complement strand
TGTACTTCACCGCCGCCACCATGGTCATCGCGGTGCCCACCGGCATCAAGATCTTCTCGTGGATCGCGACGATGTGGGGCGGTTCGCTCAGCTTCAAGACCCCGATGGTCTGGGCGCTCGGCTTCATCTTCATGTTCACCGTGGGCGGCGTGACCGGCGTCGTGCTGGCCACTGGCGGCGTCGACGACAACCTGCACGACACCTACTACGTGGTGGCGCACTTCCACTATGTGCTCTCGCTGGGCGCGGTGTTCTCGATCTTCGCCGGTTTCTACTACTGGTTCCCGAAGATGAGCGGCCGTCACTATAGCGAAGCGCTCGGCCACCTGCACTTCTGGGTGTTCTTCATCGGCGTGAACATCCTGTTCTTCCCGATGCACTTCCTGGGCCGTCAGGGCATGCCGCGTCGTTACCCCGACTATCCGGAAGCCTTTGCCTATTGGAACGAGATCGCCTCGCTCGGCTATGCCATCATGGCCGCCGGCATGCTGATCTTCTTCATCAACATCGCCTATGCGCTGGTTGCCGGCCGTCGTGCCGAAGGCAACTACTGGGGCGAAGGTGCCACGACGCTGGAATGGACGCTGTCCAGCCCGCCGCCGTTCCACCAGTTCGAAACGCTGCCCGTCATCAAGTGACCGCAGCAGCGTTGCACCGCTGACAGGGCCGGACCGGGACAGCGTCCCATCCGGCCCGGCGCCCCTCTCCGCAGGGTGAGGGGTTTGCCATATGGGTAGTGACAGGTGCATGACCGAAGCCGTTTCGCAGATCCAGGGCCAGAGTGCCGCCATGACCGCCCAGCCGGGCGTGCTCATGCCTGCCCACTGGCGCGATTTCTGGGCGCTGACCAAGCCGGGCGTGATCCGCCTGGTGGTGTTCACCGGGCTGTGCGGGCTGCTGGCAGCGCCGGGCAGCATCCATCCGGTCATCGGCTTTGTCGCGATCCTGTGCATCGCGATGGGCGCAGGCGGTGCCGCCGCGCTCAACCAATATTACGAATCCGATCTCGACGCGCTGATGAAGCGTACCGCCAATCGCCCGATCCCGGCAGGGCGAATGGATCGCGAAGCCGCGCTGCAGTTCGGCCTGGCGCTTTCGGGCTTCTCGGTCGTCATCATGGGGCTGGCGGTCAACTGGCTGGCTGCTGCGATCCTCGCCTTTTCGGTCTTCTATTATGCCGTGATCTACACGATCTGGCTGAAGCCCAACACGCCGCAGAATATCGTGATCGGCGGCGGGGCAGGGGCCTTCCCGCCGGTGATCGGCTGGGCGGCGGTGACCGGCGATGTCACCATGCTGCCGATCCTGCTCTTCTCGATCATCTTCTTCTGGACGCCGCCGCATTTCTGGGCGCTCGCGCTGTTCGTGAAGATGGATTATGCCCGCGTCGGCATTCCCATGATGCCCAATGTCGCGGGCGAGAAATCGACCCGGCATCAGGTGTTCGGCTATTCGCTGGTGCTGCTGGCGACGGTGATGGCACCGGCGGCGCTCGGCCTGGTCGGCTGGACCTATGGCATTAGCGCGTTCGTGCTCTCGGCGATCTTCGTCGCGCTCGCCGCGCGCGTCGGCTTCCGCACTGCGGGCGAGGGCGACAGCCTCAAGCCCGAAAAGCAGCTGTTCGCCTATTCGATCGTCTATCTGTTCCTGATCTTCGCCGCCGTGGTCGTCGATCGCGCCGTCGTTCCGGTGATCGCGGCATGACCGATCGGCCCACGCCCGATTTCAACGATCCGCAAGTGCTCGCGCAGTTGCGCGCGCGCCAGCGCAGCCGTGCGCTGTTCATGGCGGGCATCCTGGTCGCCCTGTGCGTGCTCTTCTATGTCATCACCATCGTGAAGATCGGGGTTTGGGGATGAGCAGCGCCGCGATCAGCCCGGACATGGCGCGGCGCAACCGGCGCGCGGGCATCATCGCCTTGTGCCTGGCCATCGGCATGCTGGGCCTGGGCTATGCCGCCGTGCCGCTCTATCGCATCTTCTGCGAGGCGACCGGCTTTGGCGGCACGACGATGAAGGTGAGCGAAGCGGCCGCTGCCGATGTTGCGGTGACCAACAAGCCGATCACCATCCGCTTCGATTCGAACGTCTCCTCGGCTTTGCCCTGGCGCTTCAAGCCCGAGAACACGACCGAGAAGATCACCATCGGCGCGCGCGACATGGCGGCATTCGTCGCGACCAACCTGTCGAGCCAGCCGTTGACCGGGACCGCGACGTTCAACGTCACGCCGGTCCAGGCGGGGCGCTATTTCGCCAAGGTGCAGTGCTTCTGCTTTACCGAACAGACGCTCGAGCCGGGCGAGACGGTGCGGATGCCGGTGATCTATTATGTGGATCCCGCGATCCTCACCGATCCGGACACCAAGGATATCGAAGAGATTACCCTCAGCTACACCTTTTACCCGCTGGACCAGGCGAAAAAGGGCAGTTAAGGGCTTAGGACAAGACGTTAAGGGACGACGGGGACCAGAGAGATGGCCGGAACAAAGAACCACGATTATCACATTCTACCCCCCAGCATCTGGCCGTTCGCCGGATCGATGGCGGCGCTCGTCATGGCGGTCGGCGCCATCCTGTGGATGCACAGCATGGATAAGTCGGGCATCGTCTTCTACGCCGGCATGGCCGGTGTGATCGGCACGATGTACGGCTGGTGGGCGCAGGTGGTGAAGGAAGCGCATGCCGGCGACCATACCCCGGTGGTGCAGCTGCACCTGCGCTATGGCATGATCCTGTTCATCGCCTCCGAAGTCATGTTCTTCGTCGGCTGGTTCTGGGCCTGGTTCGATTTCTCGCTCTTCCCCTCGACCGCAGACGTAATCGGCGGCGTGTGGCCGCCCAAGGGCGTCGAAGTGCTCAACGCCTTCGAACTGCCGCTGCTCAACACGCTGATCCTGCTCTGCTCGGGCACCACCGTGACCTGGGCGCACCACTCGCTGATCAACGGCGACCGCGATGGCCTGATCAAGGGCCTGTGGCTCACCATCCTGCTCGGCGTCGTGTTCAGCTGCGTGCAGGCCTATGAATATTCGGTCGCGCCGTCCCCGTTCAAGGACCTGAACTATGGTTCGTCTTTCTACATGGCGACCGGCTTCCACGGCTTCCACGTGCTGGTCGGCACGATCTTCCTGATCGTCTGCCTGGTGCGCGCCTATAAGGGCCATTTCACCCCCAAGCAGCATTTCGGTTTCGAAGCCGCTGCCTGGTACTGGCATTTCGTCGACGTGGTGTGGCTCTTCCTCTTCCTGGTCATCTATGTCTGGGGTGGCTGGGGCGCTGCAACCCACTGATAATTTCGAGTACCCGTGATGACCGATCAGCCCGGCTGGCATATCGCCCAGATCAATGTCGCCCGGCTGATCGCGCATCCCGATGACCCGGCGGTCGCCGGGTTCATGGACATGCTCGACGGCATCAATGCCATTGCCGAACAGTCCGATGGCTATATCTGGCGGTTGCAGAGCGACAGCGGCAATGCGGTCGATCTGCAGCCGACGCCCGATCCGCGCTTCGTCGTCAACATGTCGGTCTGGCGCGATCCGGCCAGCCTGTTCGATTTCGTCTATCGCAGCGCGCACACCCCGGTGATGGCGCGGCGGCGCGAATGGATCGAGCGGATGGACAGCGCCTATCAGGCGCTCTGGTGGGTGCCCGCTGGGCACATTCCCAGCGTCGATGAAGGGCTGGCTGCATTGTGGCGGCTTGACCGCTTCGGCCCCAGCCCGCAAGCCTTCACCTTCAAGCACCAATTTCCGCATCCCGGCGTCGCGACGCCGCCGGTCGACTGGAACCCTGATCCCTGGTGCATGGGGCGTGCCTGAGGGCACGAACTCGCAGACGCCGCTGCTCCAGGCTGCGCTGACCGGCGAGTGCCCGGTCTGCGGATCGCGAACGCTGTTTGCCGGCTGGGTGCGCTTCGCTCCGCGCTGCCGCGCCTGCGGACAGGATTTTACCGCCTATAATGTCGGCGATGGGCCTGCGGCGTTCCTGATCCTCGTGATCGGCGCGCTGGTTTCCGCCTTTGCCGTTGTGCTGCAGGTTCAGGCGAGCCCGCCTTTCTGGGTGCATATCCTGCTCTGGGTGCCGCTCACCTTCGCGCTGGTGATTCTCAGCTTGCGCGTCTCCAAGGCGGCGATGCTGATTCACGAGGCGCGCGCCGAGGTGCGCGAGGGGCGGATCGACGATTCGGACGAAAGCCAGCCATGAAACGGCTGCCGTTCTGGCCGACGCTGATCGTCGGCATCGCGATTGCGATCATGATCGGACTGGGCGTCTGGCAGCTCCAGCGCATGGCGTGGAAGGAGGCGCTGCTGGCGGAATATCGCACCGCCGCCGACCAGCCTGCCATCGCCTGGCCGAAGGTTCCCGATCCGGATGCGCTGCCGCTCTATCGCACCTCCAGCGTCAACTGCCTCGAGGTGACCGACTGGCGCTCGTCGAGCGGGCGCAGCGCGTCGGGCGCTTCGGGCTGGGTGCATATCGCCTCGTGCCGAACCGGTGCGGAAGGGCCGGGGGCTCAGGTGGTTGCGGGATGGTCGCAACGACCCGATAGCCCGGACTGGCAGGGCGGGCAGGTCAGCGGCATGATCGCGCCCGACAGCGCCTCTCTCATCCGCCTCGTTGCCGCGCCGCCGGTGGCGGGTCTGCAGGCCGTTCAGAAGCCCTCGCCCGAGGATATTCCCAACAACCATTGGGCCTATGCGGTACAATGGTTTTTATTCGCCGCCATTGCTGCCGTTATATATGGTCTGGCAGTCGCAAGGCGGACGCGATCCCCATCGTCCGCGTGACGCCGCAAGGAGAGACCATGCAGGGCGGACATTATTACGGCTTTCACCGGGTCACCCATTCGGACCTGCCGCTGATCGAGCAATGGCTCAAGACTCCCGAGGTCGAGCAATGGTGGGGCGACCCGAAGCATGAGCTGCAACTGATCGTCGAGGATATGGACAATCCCGACATGGTGCAGCTGATCGGCATGCTCGATGGCCATCCGATCGCCTATATCCAGCATTTCGAGGTCCATGCCTGGCCGCAAAAGCACCTGCAGGACCTGCCCCAGGGCGCGCGCGCGGTCGACTGCTTCATCGGTGTGCCTTCGCTGATCGGCAAGGGCCATGGCGCGCGGCTGCTCGCGATGCTCGCCAAGCAGCTCAATGCGCAAGGGGTGCGCGTGCTGTGCATCGATCCCGATCCGGAGAACCAGCGCGCGCGCAACGCCTATGTGAACGCTGGTTTTGTCGAGCATGGCCTGATCGAGACGCCCGAGGGGCCGGCGGTGCTGATGTTCTACGAAAGCCCCGAAGAGGACTGACGGGCAGCACGCGCCAGTTGCATGCAGGGGGCAGGACCGCTAACGGGTCCACCCCATGGACTATATCAGCACCAGGGGGGAAGCCGCGGCGCTCGATTTCGAGGGCGTGACGCTGGCAGGTTTGGCAAGCGATGGCGGGCTGTACGTGCCGCGCGCCTGGCCGAAATTCACGAGCGCAGAGATCGCGGGGATGGCCGGGCTGTCCTATGTCGAGCTGGCGGTGCGGGTCATGTCCCCGTTCGTCGCTGGCAGCCTGAACGAGGACGAGCTGCGCGGGCTGTGCCAGGCAGCCTATGGACGTTTCTCGCACAAGGCGGTGACGCCGCTCGCCCAGGTCGACGAGAGCAACTGGCTGCTCGAGCTGTTCCACGGCCCGACTCTGGCGTTCAAGGATGTCGCGCTGCACCTGCTCGGCCATCTGTTCGAGCGCTTCCTGTCGAACCGCGACACGCATCTGACCATCGTCGGCGCGACCTCGGGCGATACCGGCTCTGCGGCGATCGACGCGGTGGCAGGGCGCGAGAAGGTCGATATCTTCATGCTCCATCCCGATGGTCGCGTCTCGGACGTGCAGCGGCGGCAGATGACCACGGTGCTGGCGCCCAATGTCCACAACATCGCGATCGACGGCAGCTTCGACGATGCCCAGGCGATGGTGAAGCGGATGTTCGGCGATCCCGATTTCGCCGGGCGCTTCACGCTGTCGGCGGTGAATTCGATCAACTGGGCGCGGCTGATGGCGCAGATCGTCTACTATTTCGCCGCTGCGCTGCAGCTCGGCGCGCCGCACCGCCCGGTGGCCTTTTCGGTGCCGACGGGCAATTTCGGCGACGTGTTCGCGGGCTATGTCGCCGCGCAGATGGGCCTGCCGGTCGCGCGGCTGATCGTGGCGACCAATGTCAACGACATCCTCCACCGTGCAATCAGCGCGGGGGATTATTCGGCGGGCAGCGTGACGCCGACAGCCGCGCCCTCGATGGACATCCAGGTCAGCTCGAATTTCGAGCGGCTGCTGTTCGATCTGGAAGGCCGCGACGGCGCGCTGACCATGGCGCGGATGAAGGGCTTCGAGAGCAGCAAGGCGATGCAGCTTTCGCCCGAGATGCGCGCTGGCGCCGAGGCGCTGTTCTCGAGCGCGCGGATCGATCCCGACGAGATGGGCATCGCCATGCGCCGCGCCTGGGACGATGCCGGGCAGATGATCGATCCGCACACCGCGATCGGCCTCGGCGCGGCGCACCGCCTGCAGGATGCAGGGACGATCGACCGCGCGATCCCGTGCGTCACGCTGGCGACGGCGCACCCCAGCAAGTTCCGCGATGCGGTCGAGCGCGCCACCGGCCTGCGCCCGCGCCTGCCTGCACGCGTCGGCGACCTGTTCGAGCGCGCCGAGAGGTTCGACAAGCTGCCCGGCGATTACACCACGGTGCGCGACTATATCGCCGAGCGCGCAGTTCCGGCCCAGGGCTGACGCGCGCGCATGGCCGAGCTCGACCCGCAACCGCTGCTGATGATCGGCGAACCGCGCGCGGATTACACGCTGATCGACAGCGGCGGCGGTCGCAAGTTCGAGGCGTACGGGCCGTACCGCTTCATCCGCCCCGAACCACAGGCGATGTGGCCGACCAGCCTTGCTGACTGGGATGCCGATGGCGCGTTCATTCCCGGATCGGACGAGGATGGCGGCGGAAGATGGCAGCTCGAACCGAACGTGCCGCGCGAAGGCTGGCCGCTCGCCTGGGAAGAGGTGCGGCTGACCGCGCTCAACACCCCGTTCCGGCATCTCGGCTTCTTCCCCGACATGGACCCGGTCTGGCGCTGGCTGCGCGGGCATATCGCCGCGCACCGGGGCGAGGAGCGGGCTAGGGCGCTCAACCTGTTCGGCTATACCGGCGTGGGCACGCTGGCGATGGCGGCAGCCGGGGCCGAGCTGACGCATGTCGATGCCTCGAAGAAATCGGTCGCGGCGGCGCGCGCCAATGCCGCGCTGTCGGGCATGGAAGACCTGCCGGTGCGCTGGCTGGTCGATGATTGCGTCAAGTTCGCCGCGCGCGAGGTACGCCGGGGCAGGCGCTATGACGCGATCCTGCTCGATCCGCCCAAATTCGGGCGCGGGCCCGAGGGCGAGGTCTGGAAGATCGAGGAGCATCTGCCCGGCCTGATCGCCGATTGCCGCAGGCTGCTCGACGATCGTTCGTCCTGCCTGTTCCTTACCGTCTATGCGGTGCGCATGTCGGCGCTCGCGATCGGCGAGCTGCTCGCGCAGACGCTCGCGCATCTGCCGGGCACGATCGAATGCGGCGAGCTTGCGGTGCGCGA
>CAXRCQ010000082.1:0-16936 GCA_964228845.1 Blastomonas sp. | reverse complement strand
CGACCCAGACTTAGCCATTGTCGATCGCGGCATCGAGTTCGCCGAGCATGGTGACGCGCCATTCGGTCGCTTCCAGCTTGGTGGGGTCATAGACGCGCCAGTGCTCGCCCGCATTCTGCGCTTCCTGGCACGCCAGCAACGCGCTCGACATGCGGCTCTGGATCGACCGGCCGGGATCGGCATCGACCCCGAATGCAATGCCGAGGTCGATCAAGCGGCCAGAGACATTGGCCGGGCTGCGGAATATGGCGCTGAGCCCCGCGAGTTGATCACCGACATTGTTGATCGCACCAGCGGGCAGCAACCACATGAAAATGCCTTCATCGCCCTGATATACCTTGCATCCGCCATTGCCGAGCGACAGGCGCAAAATGATTTGTTCGACCAGTTCCTTCTCGGCGGCAGCGGGCAGGGCCGTCGCGGCCTCGGCATAATTGTGGATGCGCGCGGCGATCAGCCCGTCCTGTGTCTCGGCTCCCTCTGCGCGCAGGGCGTTCAGATTGGGCTGACCGGACACCTCATTGACCATGCCACGTTCATCAAACCGCTGACGATGCTGCGACCAGGCAAGATGACCCATGCTACCAAGCAGCAACACCAATGCAGGCATGATCGATGTCACATAACCTTGAGTTTCCAACGCAAGGGGAAGAAGTATCGCACAGATCGGAGCCAGGATTACCATAGCCAGCACGATCCGGCGCCTGGACACCCGCAGCATCAGGGCACAAGCGGTAAAGGCTATGCCGAACGGTATCCACCAGCCATAAACCTTAGGTCTGCCTGCTAGAAGCGTCTCAGCGGCGATGGCTGATACGAAGACGCTTGCAGACGGACCATGGCCTGGCACGGCATAGCGGTTACCTATGCCCGTCGCGTTCGTGCCGATGATAACATGCTTGCCACGCACGGAATTGGCTTCTGATTGCGACCGAAGCACTTCCGCAGCACTTAGATACGGCAATGAGTCCATTCGGATTGCATAATCGATCGGAAAGGTCTCAGCCGGGCTACCCGTTTGATTGGCGATTGAAGCGGCCAGCGACGGGACCGAAACGTTCGACACCCGATTTGAGAACGGTACGTCCCAGACCGTGTTGAACCCGTTTGTGCGGACATTGGTATTGATCAGGCGAGTCACATTGCGCAACTCAGGCGCAGGCAGGAGCTGCGCGTTTTGCTTGTCGGCCGTCTCGGGAGCGAAGTTAGCCGCGATATGGACCTGCCCCGGCTGGGAAGCCATGGCCTTGATGAGAGATGCAACACCCTTGTCGTTATGTGCGACGTTCAATGGGAAATCGAAATAGACCGCTCGCGCCCCGGCCGTTTCAAGGCGCGCGAGCATCGCTGCATATCGTTCAGAAGGCCATGGCCAATCTCCGACCTCCTGCTGCGAAAGATTGTCGATGCCGACCACGACGACCTGGCCGCTGGCATTGTGTTCGCGCATCTTGTTGCGGGCGATGCGGAAGATGTCGTCCATCGGTTCGCCAAATTCCGCAAGGCCGAACAGCAGGCCGGAAACCAGCGTCCAGATGAGCAGGATGCGCATCGGGCTGGCCTTTCGGTTGCTATTACGAGTGGCGACGGACTTCATGTGGTTACTTCCTCGTAAACCGTCTTACCCCGGAGCCGGTTAACCAAATGCAAACTTGCCCCGTATCGGCGCTTTCATCCGCCTGCTGGCTTAGGAACGCTCCGGGAAATCGAGAGAGTCCGGAGTGCCGCGTCTGTTGCCAGATAAACTTATGATAATAGACGGTTTTTCTGCGCCTCCCTGAAGCCTTTGATGTCGTGGCTGTTATGCCTCGCCAGACCCGCGTCCCAAATCGGGACAAACAGCGGCTGCGTTAACCCGATGATTACCGAGCATAGGCGCGCAACTGCTAACCGCGCTTTGGCGAGGCTGGTTGCCGGTCTTGGTTAACGTGGAAACAGCCGGGAAGCGATCAGGTACCGGGCTGGCGGATCCACTGGCCCGAATTGCGATATTCGGGGCGGATCTGGCTGTTGTCGGGCAGGTTGCTGCCGCGCACCGCGCTTTCGCCTCCGCGCCGCGCGATTTCGGGGGCATAGGCAGGGACCGGGGTGCCAGCAGGTGCATTGGTGGCGAGCGGCGTCGCCCGGCCCAGCCTCTGCGCCTCGATCGCGACGGCATTCTCTGCTTCGGCCTTCAGCCGCGCGGCTTCATAGGCCTTGGCCAGTACCAGCGGATCGAGCGGATCGACCCCGCCAGCCAGAACGACCGCGGTGCGCGGCTTGGGTCCGGGGAAGGGCTCACCGCCCAGATAGCGGGTGGTGAAGGCCACGCTGCGGCCTGCTGCACCCTTCCACCGATAGAAGCGATGCGCGCCGATGGTGCCGATATAATCGAGACTGGGAGCCCAGTAAGGCGATACTTCGGTGGTGTGGTAATGCGTTGCAGTTCCGACCGGGCGATAGACATAGCCCGCCAGTGCACGCTCGGCGACGCGGCGCGCGCGCGCCCAGTAGATCGGGCTGGGCGCACGCGCCATGGCCCCGTCGCAGCTGAAGGTGAACTGGCAGCCGCTGACGCGTTCCGATCCCTGAGAGACGACGCCGCACACCGTGTTGGGATAGCTGGGGTGCATCATGCGGTTGAGCACCACCTGCGCCACCGCCTGCTGCCCGGCATCGGGCTCCATCGCGGCTTCGTAATAGATGGCAGCGGTGAGGCATTGCAGGGCACGGGTCTGATCCATCGGCGATCCGGACAGCACCACGCCGCGAACGAATTCGCCTGCGCCTCCCGATACGAGGCCATCGCTGGTCAGAACGGCCGGGGATGGCGCGACCAGCGAACCTGAATCGTCAAGATAGTAGAAGGCCGAGCCGGGAAAATTCTCGCCCGCATGCTCGAACGCCATGCCTTCGCGGGGCTGGTAGCGGGGTGTGGTGTCCGCCGCGTCGCCGCGCTGGGCGCGCACGATCTGCGATGCCCCCAGCGAGAGGACCAGCGCCAGCAACAGCCAGGCGGTCCATTCGCGCAGACCCATCGCGCCATGGGCACGGAACAGAGGGGCGAGGCGCGACAGCATGGGTGAGGGCATTATCCTGGCTGGAAGGTGGGCGATATGATCGCCGTCACTTTGTGCCGATAGCGCAAAACCCTTACCAAATCAGCGTCCAATTTGCGCTGTCTCGCACAGGGACAGCCGCCGCTGCCCGGGTTAACATGCTGAAATGAAAGTGCGATGGCCGCTGCTCAGTAACGAACGAGGTCGTAGGACAGCGTCAGCGCCTGGGGGATCATGCCCAATTTGACCATGCGCCCCGCAGTGCGCCAGAAGCCCTCTTTCGTTCCGCCTTCGCGCAGATGGGCCTGCATCAGCTCCAGTCCGCCCCCGTTCATCGCCTCGGGCGAATATTTGATGCTGTCGATCACCTCGAGCCGCATCCGCGCGCCGACACCAGTGGTGCCGATGACCGCGTCGATCTGGTCGAGCGGGGGCAGGGTGGTCGCACCTTCGAACGGGTCTGCGTGGCCCATGCGTCGCTGCTGCGCCGCATAGCGCGCGCACGCCGCGCCGATCGCCTGGACCAGAATGTGCTTCTCGCTCACCTGATCGGGCGAGCGGCGATAGAGAAAGAGCCGGTCGGGCAGATTGTACAGATCGTGCCGCTCGCTGACCCGCAGCCACAGGTCATAATCCTCGCAATGCTTGAAAGCGGCGCGATAGCCGCCGAGCGAGCGGATGACATCGCGCTGCATCATCACCGAAGGATGGCACATGGAACTGGCGACCATGAGCCGATCGCGAATCTCGGCCGGGTGTTCGGGGTGGAAGTCGCTGCACGGGAAGAAGGCACCATCGGCATCGAGCTCATCGGTATTGGTGCCCAGCACCGCGATGGTGGGAGGCGCCTGCATGTGCGCGAGCTGCACCGCAAAGCGTTCGGGCCGCGAGACGTCATCGCTGTCCATCCGTGCGACCAGCGGTGCGCGCGCCTCATCGAGCATGCGGTTGAGGCTGGCGATCAGCCCGCGATTGTCCTGGTGGATTGCGCGGATGCGGCTGTCCTGCGCGGCATAGCGATCGATGATCGATCCCGAGGCATCGTGCGAGCCATCATTGACGATCAGGAATTCGAAGCGACCTTCGGTCTGGCCCAGGATGCTCTGGATCGCCTCGGCGACATAGCGCTCGGCGTTGTACACGCTCATCATGACCGAGATCAGAGGGCTATCGGACGAGGACATGGTCGGGCGAAACACCGCTATTGTGGCACCTGACCGCACAGATAGCCGCATCGAGCGCCACCGCCAAACCGGTTAACCTATAATTTTTGCAGCTGGTTGACCCTGTGCCGGGTCAGCCAATAGGCGCCCAGGCCGAACAGCACCCCGCCCACCGCCTGGCCGATCAGCACGCCCGGCGCGCCGCCGATCTGGCTGCCCAGCATCGCGAGCGGCAGGACACCCAGCGTGTTGCGCCCCCAGTTGGTCCAGGTCGACCAGGACGCGCGGTCGAGATTGTTGAAGCTGGCATTGGAAATGAACAGCAGGCCGTTGAAGAAGAACAGCGGCACCACCACCCACGCAAAGGCGTGGATCAGGTCCATGCCGCCCGCCGGCAGATCGAAGACCCAGCCGATCGCATCGACGCCGAGAATCAGCACAGGCCAGATCAGCAGCGTGAAACCGGCGGCGAACAGCACCGCCCGGTCGATCGTGCCGCGGACGCGCTCGAGCTGACCGGCACCGTAATTCTGCCCGATAATCGGGCCGATCGATCCGGAAAGCGAGAAGAGGAGGCAGAAAGCGAGCGGCACGATCCTTCCGATCACCGCATAGCTTGCCACCGCTGCCTCGCCATAGACCGCGATCAGCCGGAAGGCGATGATGCCGCCCACGGGTGTGGCGAGGTTGGTCAGGACGGCCGGAACCATGATCTTGCGGATATCCGCCAGATTGGCCGCGAAGCTTTCGCGAGAGGGCATGGCAAAGCAGCCATAATGGCGCAGGATCGGGATGATTCCGCTCGCCGCCATCAGGAGGATCGAGATCACCGTGGCCCAGGCCGCGCCGACAAAGCCCCAGCCCAGGGCGAACATCAATATGGGATCGAACACGGCATTGCCCATCGCCATGGCGAGCGTCGTGTTCATCGCGCGGCGCGCATCGCCATAGGCACGCAACAGGCCCGAACAGACCATGCCGGTCACGGTGACCGGGCCGAAGGGCGCGACGATGCGGATATAGCTGACCGCCGCATCCTTCGCGGTGCCGCTTGCGCCCATGAGCTCGACCCATTGCGGCGCAAAGACCCAGAAGACGATCGCGATGAGGCCGGAAAGGATGATCCCGAGCAGCAGCACCTCGCCCAGCAGCGCGCGCGTGCTTTCCGCCTGACCCATGCCGATCCGCCGGGCAGCGAGCGCACTGATCGTGATCATGAGGCCGATATTGAGCGAGCTGTTGAGGAACAGCAAAGTGCTGGCAAAGCCGATCCCCGCGGTCAGCGCCGGGTCGCCAAGCTGCGAGATGAAGAACAGATCGACGAAATCGACAATGAACAGCGCCAGCAGGCCGATGCTGGAGGTCAGCGTCATTACCGCGACATGCCGCATCAGGCTGCCGGTCAGAAACTTGCCGCTACCGGGTCGTGGCTGCGGTGCCGTCGCCGCGCGCACGCCGCCTGCATCCTCTGCACCGGCATCGGTGGGGGTCATTTCGACAGCGACGGTAGCGGGTTCAGAAATGGCGGCGTGTCCGTTCGTTCGGCCGACGAACAGCGCCTTCCGATCCCGCCCATATAAGGCATTGGCGCGTGAGCAAAAGCGGGTTTCTGTTCGCAACCCGCTTTTGCTCCCTCAGGCGGTCAGCCCTGGCTGCGGCTGATCCAGTCGTCCACCCGGCGCTCGAGGATCGACAGCGGCTGCGACCCCGATGCGATCAGCAGGTCGTGAAAGCCCTTGATGTCGAATTTCGGCCCCAGTGCCTTTTCGGCCTTCTGGCGCAGTTCGACGATCTTGAGCATGCCCATCTTGTAGCCGGTCGCCTGGCCCGGCAGCGTGATATAGCGGCGGATTTCGGAGCGCGAGCGCTCGATCGGCTGGCGACCGGTGGTGTTCATATATTCGACCGCCTGGCCCTCGGTCCAGCCCTTGGCGTGCAGCCCGGTATCGACAACGAGACGCGCGGCGCGGAACAATTCGGCATCGAGCCGCATGAAATCGGCGGCGATATCCGGAAAGGCATCCATTTCCTTGCACAGCGATTCGGCATAGAGCGCCCAGCCCTCGCCGAAAGCGACATAACCGGTGACCGCGCGGAACTTCGGCCCGCTCTTCTGGCGCACCTGGATATCGCCCTGCATGTTGTGCCCCGGCACCGCCTCATGGCACATCAATGTAGATTTGGCAGCCGGGTCGGGCACGGTGCCGACCAGATGCACATAGGTCCGCGCGGGGCGCTTGCCATCGGGGCTGGGTGCCGATGCGTGCGCTGCGCCGCCCGCGACTTCGGAAAAGGCGGGCTCGCGCACAACCTCGATGCCATAGGCGGGCAGGGTGTTGAAATAGGGGCCGAGCAGGCTGCGCGTGTGCGTCACGAAGGCATTGGCGCTGTCGAGATATTCCTTGCGCGCCGCATCGTCGAACGGCCGGGGCGGATAGAGCCGCGCACGTTCGGCATAATAGGCGCTGCGATCCTTGAAACCGGCCTTTCGTGCCAACGCATCCTGTTCGGCCTCGATCCGCGCGACCTCCGACAGGCCGATCTGGTGGATCTGCTCGGCGGTATAGTCGGTCGTGGTGTTGAGCTTGAGTTCATCGGCATAATAAGCCGCGCCATCGGGCAGGGTGAGCGCGCCGACCTTGCCGCTGGGGGCATTGGGCAGGCTCGCCTTGGCCCAGGCGACCACGCGCTCATAGGCCGGCTTGAGCGCGATGATCGCCGCGCGCGCCTCTGCCAGATGCTTGTCTGCCGTTGCGCGCGGCAGCTTGCCCGTGCTCACCAGCGCCTCGGTCTTGGCCTTCACGTCCGCCCAGAGCGCGGCATCGGGGCCGTCGCCGAACGGCGCGCCGCTCGTCAGCTTCTCGCTGCCGGCGATGATCGTTTCGACCTGGAATTTCGGGGCGCGAACACCCGCTGCTTCGCTCGCCCGGGTGCGCTCGATTGCGACGTCGAGCACGGCGGGCATGCCGCGGAGCCGCGCGATATAGTTCCTGAGGTCGGTCTCGTCGGCGATCGTGTGCGTGTTGATCAGGAAGTCAGGCAACTGGCTGTGCGCCGAGTAGAGCCGCGAGTAGAAAGGCGGGCGATAGATGCGATTGGCATATTGCATCGCCGCGCGCTCGGCCTCGAGCGCCCAGATGTCGTAATTGACCTGCGCTTCGGCGCTGAGCTTCGCGCGGTCGAACTGCGCCTTCATCCGGGCGACGCTGTCCTGCCGCCACTTGAGCTGCGCCGCCGCCGCCGCTTCGCTGGGATCATTCCACTGGTCGCCGCCATCCTTGCGACCCAGCCGCGTGGCCAGTTGCGGTTGCATTTTCACCCATTGCTCGAACTCGGCATCGAGAAAGGCGGTCAGCGCGGCATCCTGGGTCGATGCAGCCGCCTGCGCCGCGGCGCTATCGGCAAAAGCTGCGGAAGCGGGCAGGACAAGCGCGAGGGCTATGGCGGAAGCGGCGGTACGAAGCGACACGATCATGATGATTCCCCTTGGTTTGGGGGCGACCATAAGTGCATGATTGCAAAGCGGGAAGCCCCGGATCGACGAACGGTATACGAATGCCGCGCAAAGACATGTCGCGCCGCATGGCGTCGATCGCAGGGAGGGAAAAGTGGTGAGCCCTGCTGGGTTCGAACCAGCGACCTACTGATTAAAAGTCAGTTGCTCTACCGACTGAGCTAAGGGCCCCTGGGGGTGGCGGCTGTGGCGCGCCATCGGTGGCCGGGCGGACCCGGGTGCGGGCATCCCCCTAGTCGGGCCTGCCCATCGGGTCAACCCCGTGCCGCACGATGGCAGAGCTGCGCGATGCTCAGGCCGGTCAGAGGGTCACGCCAGTCCGGGGCGATGGCCGCGGCGGGGCGCAGCACGAAATTGCGGCTGCGATAGCCGGGGTGTGGCACGATCAGCCGAGGCGAAGGCGAGTACCAGCAGCCGCCCGACCACAGGATGATATCGAGATCGAGCGTCCGCGCCGACCAGCGCTGACCGCGCCTTTTGCCGAAGCGCGCCTCGATCCGCTTGAGCAGCGCCAGCAGCGCGTCGGGCATCAGCGGCGTTGCGATGATTGCGGCGCCATTGGCGTAGCGGCGCAGCGATGGACCGATCGGCAGCGTCTCGATCATCGGCGCGACTGCCAGCACATCGAGGCCTTCGCCTGCCAGCTGGATCAGCGCGGCGTCGAGAATCTGGCGCGGCGCGCCGAGACGATGGTGCCGCCGGTTCGATCCCAGCGCGATCAGATAGTGCTGCGTGCTTGCCTCATCCATGCCCAGCGCCTAGCGCGAGGACATGATGGAGTTAAGCCCCATTGCGCATAGCGAACCGCCGGTCGATTGCCCGCTCTGCCCGCGCCTGGTCGCGCTGCGCCGCGAGTGCGAGGAGAAGCATCCCGATTGGTGGAATGCGCCGGTGCCCGCCTTTGGCGACGCGAACGCCTGGCTGGGCATTGTCGGGCTCGCTCCCGGCATGCACGGCGCCAATCGCACTGGACGGCCGGTCACGGGCGATTATGCAGGTGACCTGCTGTTCGCGACCTTCGCGAAATTCGGTCTGTCGCGTGGCACCTATCAGGCGCGGATCGATGACGGGCTGGAACTGGATGGCGTGATCATCATCAACTCGGTCAAATGCCTGCCGCCGCAGAACAAGCCGACGCCTGTCGAGATCAACACCTGCCGCCGGTTTCTGTCTGCGCAGCTCGATGCCCTGCCGCAGCTTCGCGTGTTCATTGCGCTGGGCCGCATTGCGCATGACAGTTTCCTGCGCCATCTGGGGCTACGGGCGGCAGGCCATCGCTTCGGGCATGGCGCGCGGCACGATCTGGGCGATGGCCGGGTGCTGATCGACAGCTATCATTGCAGCCGGTACAATACCAATACCGGCAGGCTGACATCCGAAATGTTTGAAGCCGTGTTCGCCGCCGCCCTGGCCGAGCGCGACCGGATCATTCGGGAGGGGTGAGCGCGGGCACGGCCTTTGCCGCATCCTCGGGCGAAATGCCGGGGGGAGGGGCTGCGGCGATCGTCTCCTGGCGGCGCATCACCCGGCCTGCGCGCTTGATCGCGGCGCGGACGCGCGGATAGGTGCCGCAACGGCACAGGTTGCGGATCGCATCGTCGATCTCGGCATCGCTGGGGTCGCTGTTCTTGCGCAGCAGCACGCTCGCCGCGATGATCATTCCCGGTGTGCAGAAGCCGCATTGCACGGCCTGCTCGGCGACGAACGCCTGCTGCACCGGATGGCTGCGATCACGGCTCAGCGCTTCGATCGTGGTGACATAGCGGCCCTCGACCTCGGCAATGCTGACGAGGCACGAGCGGATGGCCTCGCCATCGATCACGACCATGCACGCGCCACAATCGCCATTGCCGCAGCCATATTTGGTGCCGGTGAGGTTCGAGGCATCGCGCAGCGCCCAAAGCAGCGGCGTCTCTGGATCGAGCCGGTACTGCACCGGGCGGTCGTTGACGGTGAACTTGGTCATGACACCAGGCGCTTATCCGAGCCGCGCCGCAAAGTCATCGGTGCAGCGACGGCCCGAAAGCGGATCAATCGCGCCAGCTCGGATCGATCTTGTCGACCTTACGCACCATCGCGGCGAAATCGGGAACGCCCGCGCCCATCGGCAACTGCACCTGGCTGAGATCGCGTTGGTGCACCGCGATCACCTCGTCGGGCACCAGGATCGGCTTGCCCATCGACATGGTGGCGAGCTGGATCTCGCACGCGCGCTGCAGCGCCCAATAGGTGATGAATGCCTCGGGCAGGGTGCGGCCCATGACCACTGGACCATGGTTCCTGAGCATGAGTATGCGCTTGCCCCGCACGGCTTCGACCAGCCGCTCGCCCTCTTCGGGGCGCACGGTGACGCCCTCGAAATCGTGATAAGCGATGTTGCCGATGAAGTTGCAGGCATAGAAATTGGTCGGCTGCAGCCCGCCTTCGGTCGAGCAGACCGCCATCGTCTCGGTGGTGTGCGTGTGGATGATGCAATGCAGATCCGGCAGGTCCTTGTGGAACACGCTGTGCTGGGTGAAGCCCGCCTTGTTCACCGGATAGGGCGATCCGTCGAGCTTTTCCCCCTCGGAGTTGATCTTGACGAGGTTCGACGCGCAGACTTCGCTGAAATGCAGGCCATAGGGATTGATGAGGAACGCGTCTTCCTCGCCCGGTACCTTGAGCGTGATATGGTTGTAGATCATTTCCGACCAGCCCATCATGTCGAACACGCGGTAGCACGAGGCGAGCAGCTTGCGGGCCTCGTGCTCTTCGGTCGTCATTTGCGGGCTGTTCTTCAATGCGGTGGCCATCGCGCTCTCCTGTGCTTATCTTTGGTGGCTATGTGCAACCTGTATCGCATGACAAGCAACGCCGATGCAATCCGCCAGTTGTTCGGTGCGGCGCTCGGCACGGTCGACCTGGGCGGTGCAAACCTGCCGCCGTTCGAGGGCATCTATCCCGATTACGAAGCGCCGGTTCTCGTGGCAGAAGGACAGGGTGCAAGGCTGGAGACGATGCGCTGGGGCTGGCCACCCTTTGGCGAGGTCAAACGGCCGATCACCAATGTGCGCAACCTGAATTCGCCATTGTGGCGTTCGGCCTTGCGCGATCCGGCCCGGCGCTGCCTGGTGCCGGTGACCGCGTTCTGCGAATATGGGGCGGCCCCCGATCCGGTGACGAAGCGCAAGCGGCAGCACTGGTTCGCGCTCGCCTCGCAAGAGCCCTTCGCCTTTGCCGGCATCTGGCGACCGGCCGATGAGGGCGCGCGCTTCGCGTTCCTGACCTGCGAGCCCAATGCGCTGGTCGGCGCGGTTCATCCCAAGGCGATGCCGGTGATGCTAACGGGCGAAGGGCTTGACCATTGGCTGCGCAACGATTGGAGCGATGCCGAGCAGCTTGTTGCGCCTTTCCCGGATGCGGCGATGGTGGAACTGTCCACAACCCCAGTCGTTGATGCAGGGGAAACACAGCCCGGGCTTTTCGGCTGAAACCGGGCGAAATCCCTTGAAAACACCGGCTGACGCTGGTATCGGCCCCGCGTGACCGACAGCCATGCGGCTGGCGTGCCCTGTTTTATTGGCCTTCTAGCTTTGGCTTTGCCCCCTGTTTTCCGCGCCCCAAGGCGTGGCGCGAGCAGGGTTTGCGGGCCGTGAATCGAAATGGAGCTGACGTAAGTTTATGCAGATTCTCGTACGCGATAACAATGTTGACCAGGCGCTGCGGGCGCTCAAGAAGAAGCTGCAGCGCGAAGGTGTGTATCGCGAAATGAAGCTGCGTCGGCATTTCGAAAAGCCCAGCGAGAAGCGCGCCCGTGAAAAGGCTGCTGCCGTGCGTCGCGCGCGCAAGCTGGAGCGCAAGCGCATGGAACGTGACGGCGCGAAATAAGCCGGTTATAGCATCGCTAACCTGACGGATCGGGCACGCCGATTCGTCGCAACAGCCCCTGATGGGACTGCAAGGTGAGAGCCTGGCAGTGCTTTTCAGGGGTTTGTGGTACGATAACCGGAGGCTGTCATGTCTGTAACGCGCGTTCCCATTCCGCCGCTGGCCAAAGGCTCGCTGACCAAATTGTGGCTGGGTGTCGCCGCTGCGGTGGCGATTGCAGGCGGGACCGCCTGGGCCGGGCTGCAGTCGGTGCCGCAATCGGCTGCCGGCTTCCTTGCCAGCAATGCCGACGAGCCCGGCGTGGTGACGACCGAAAGCGGCCTGCAGATCAAGGAACTGGTCAAGGGCAATGGCCCGTCGCCGACCGATGCCGATGTGACGCTGATCAACTATCAGGGCACGCTGATGGACGGCACGCCTTTCGATGCCAACCAGCGCGTGCCGATGCCGGTCGCAGGCTCGATCCCCGGCTTTTCCGAGGCACTGAAGCGGATGCAGCGCGGCGGCAAGTATCGCCTCTGGATTCCGCCCGAGCTTGGCTATGGCGCGGAAGAGAAGAAGAACCCGCAGACCGGCGAAGTCGTCATTCCGGCGAACAGCCTGCTGGTGTTCGATGTCGATCTGGTCGAGTTCATCCCCGAAATGCAGCTGCGCGCGATGCAGCAGCAGCTTCAGGGCCAGGCCGGCCCCGGCGGCCCTCCGGGCGCACCGCCGCCGGCCATGCCGGGCAACTGACCCCAGACATGCAAAAGGCCGGTGTCACCACCGGCCTTTTTCTTTGCGCTGCGACGCGATCAGACGCCTTCGGGTCGGACCGGCTCGAATGCGGCGACCATCTCCTTGAACCATTGGGGCAACGGAGCCGGACGACGCGTGGCCAGCGCGAAATGCACATAGCTGATCGTCACCACGGTCAGCAGGTCCTCGCCGCGAAAGATCGCGCATTCGCTGGTCAGCGAACTCGATCCGAAGCGCTTGATGCGCACCGCCAGGTCGATGATGTCGTCGGCAACCGCGCTTCCACGAAAATCGACATCGGCATGGCGCACCATCATGTCGTGATCGGGGCCGAACAGGTTGAAGCCGGTGCTCTCCGGCTTGCCGCTGGCCAGGTTGAGCGCGCGGAAATATTCGGTGATGCCGATATCGGCGAACATCAGATAGTTCGCATTGAAGACGATATTCTGCATATCGACCTCGTGATAATGCACGCGCTTGGGCGCAATGCTGCGATAATGGGCGCGGATGGGCGCGTCCGTCATGCTGTTCCCCTCTCTCGTTCTCGTTCCGGATAGCCCGTTCCGCATACACAATGCTCACCACAAAAAAAGGGGGGCATGAAGCCCCCCATTTCCCTGTTTTCAACCGGTCGGGTCTTGCGCCCACCTGGTTGCGACCAAGCCCGGTCGAATATCAGAACTTGAAGCGGACCGAACCGCCATAGGTGCGGGGCAGGCTGGGATAGCCCGAGATGCTGCCGCTCTGCGCGACCGAGTCGAACACGGTCGAGATGAAGCGGTCGTCGAGCAGGTTGCGCGCCCATGCGGTGAGTTCGAGGCCGTTGGTCAGCTCGATCGTGGCCGAGACGTTGACCAGATCGGTCTGGCGACGGAACTGGCGGGCAATGTCCAGCGCAGGCTGGAAGTTGCGCGTGCCGTTCGGGTTGGTGACGATGAAGCCCGGCAGACCTTCGGCAATCTGCACGTCGCTTTCATAGGCATAGTCGCCGCGGACGGTGAACTTCGTGCCGCCGTCGAACTCATAGGTGTACGAACCGCCCATCGACGCCGACAGGGCAGGGATGCCCGCAGGGGTCGCGCCACTCAGGTCACCCACGGCCGAATTGACGAAGCTGTCATATTTCGGATCGAGATAGGTGAAGGCGACGAACAGGTTCAGGCCGTCGGTCGGGCGAACGGTACCGTCGAACTCGATACCGAAGGTCGACTGCTTGCCCGCATTGGCGAGTGCAAAACCGGTGCCGGTGAACACGTTGCTCTGGAAGCCCTTGATCGACTGCTTGAACACCGTGAGGTTGAACGCGACCAGCGGCCACTGCGCCTTGATCCCGGCTTCATAGACTTCCGACTCTTCCGGACCCGCGAAGCGCGAACCGGTGGTCAGGTTCGGCAGCGCCAGGCCGGCATTGCGGATCGGCGAGGCAGCCGGATTGTTCACCGGCGAGCCCGGAATGAAGTCGGTCGGGAAAGGACGGCTGTCACGCGACAGGTTGAACGAGGTCGCCTTGAAGCCGGTTGCATAGGTTGCGTACAGGTTGACGTTGTCGGTGATCTCGTAATTCGCGCGGATGGTGTACGAGAAATCGTCGTCCTTGGTCCGGCCGCTTTCCACTGCGGTGGGATAGTTGAGGAAGGGCGGCAGGAACTGCAGCGCGCGCAGGCCGAGCAGCGGGTTGACCGCCGGGTTGGTGTTGTTTGCGCGGGCGAAGGCGGCGGCACCGGACTGAACCTGGGCAAAGCCTGCGGGGTTTGCCGCAGCGAAGGCACCGATCTGCGCCGCATTGGCTGCACCGGGCAGGCCGAGAAGCTGACCAACCGTGGTGGCAATGCCCTGCTGGGTGATCAGCGTGTTGCCGATGGCGACGAAATCGAGCGCCGAGAACGGATCGGTGCTGACGACGTTCGAGCGGACGCGCTTCTTGTCTTCGGTATAGTTGAAGCCGAAGGTGAAGGTCAGGCGGTCGGTCGGCTTGAGATCGAACTGGCCGAAGAGCGAGAACGCGTCATTGCCATAGGTGAAGTCGTCGAAAATGCCCTGGCCCTGACGGAAGAAGGTGTTGTTGGGCACGCCCAGCAGCGCCTCGACACCGGCGGCGCCACCGACGCCCGGACCGATCAGCGCGCTGGCATAGCCGCGGAAGTCACGGCCGAACAGCAGGTCGTTGGTGAACTTGATGTCCTCGTTGAAATAGAAGCCGCCCAGCAGGAAGTTCAGCGGACCGTCAAAGTCCGACGCAATGCGCAGTTCCTGGGTGAAGGTGTCGATCGAGGTGTTGGCGAGGTTCTGGCCGATCAGGTCGGCAGCGGTGAAGTCCGAATCCTGGTTGGTGGTCGAACGCACTTCGCGATAGGCGGTGATGCTGGTCAGCGTCAGCGCGCCGATATTCCAGTCGCCCTGGATCGATGCGCCATAATTCTCGATCTCGTTGGTCGAGGGGATGTTGTTGCGCACGCGGTACGAGAACGGATCGGCCGCCTCGATCGGGCGAGCCTGGCCGCTGGCAGCGCGCAATGCGGCGGTGATCAGCGGGTTTTCGCGAACGTTGGCAGCGATACAGCAATTCTCGTCAATCTTGTCATAGTCGCCGATCAGGCGGAACGACAGGTCGGCGCTCGGCTCCCACAGCAGCTGGCCGCGCACGCCCCAGCGGTCGCGGTTGTTGAACTTTATGCCCAGGTTGAGATCGCGGGCATAGCCATCGCGCTTGTTGATATTGCCGGCGAGGCTGAACGCCAGCGTCTCGCTGATCGGGCCGGTCACGTCGGCCTTCAGGATGCGGGCATTGAAATTGCCATAGGTCGCTTCGACCTGGCCGCCGAATTCGAACTGCGGGCGCTCGGTGACGATGCTGATGATACCGGCAGATGCGTTCTTGCCGAACAGGGTCGATTGCGGACCGCGCAGCACTTCGACGCGCTGGATGTTGGGGAGGTCGCCGATCTGGGCGGCCGAGCGCGAGCGGTACACGCCGTCGATGAACACGCCGACCGACGGTTCGATGCCGGGGTTGTTAGCGCCGTTGCCGAAGCCGCGGATGATGAAGTTGGTGTTGGCCGAGCTCTGCAGCTGCGAGACGCGAAGCGACGGCACGAGGGTCTGGAGATCGATCAGGTCGCGGACCTGCGCGTCCTCGATATCCTCGCCGCTGGTGACCGAAACCGCGATCGGGATTTCCTGCAGCGTGGTCTCGCGCTTCGATGCGGTGACGATGATGACGTTGGTATCGGCATTCTCGGCGTCCTGCGCGGCATCCTGCGCGAAGGCGGATGCGGGCATGGCGAGCGAGCCGAGCGCTGCGCCCGAAAGCAGAATCGTTTTCAGGCGGTTGTCGGTGATGGTCATTGGGTGTTCTCCCCTAATGTGGCTGACAAAACGGCCCTGTCCCCGGGCCTGATATGGCTTTGGATCGTCCTTATGACTGACACCCGACTGTCACAAACGAAAAGCTAGGAAACCCAAGCGAATCCGGCGCCTGCGTGACATTCTTGCAACGCAATTAACCGTTGCCGCGACGTCAATTGCACGCTTGGCAATTGTGCGTCGCAGCATTCCGCTTGCGTCAAGCGACCGGATCGCGTCAGATTGACGCGAACGTCAACCGATGGGAGCGCATGCCGTTTCGAGCCAAGCCAGGGCTTCGCCTTCGAGCTGCGGTGCCACCACTTCCATGACTTTGGCATGATAGGCATTGAGCCAAGCCAGTTCGAAGGGGCTGAGCAGCGCCGGCTCGATGCAATTGCGGTCGATCGGCGCAAAGGTGAGCGTTTCGAAGCCGAGCATTTCGAGCTCCGCGCCATCGATCTCAAGCGGCTCGACCAGCACCAGATTCTCGATGCGGATGCCGAATTCGCCCGCCTTGTAATAGCCGGGCTCGTTCGAGCAGATCATGCCTGCGCGCAGCGGCTCGCCCTGTCCGCCAAACGCTGCGATGCGCTGCGGCCCTTCGTGCACCGCGAGGAAGCTGCCGACGCCATGGCCGGTGCCATGCGCATAATCGACGCCCTCGGCCCAGAGATACTGACGCGCCAGCACGTCGAGCTGGCCGCCGGTCGTACCCTTGGGGAAGCGGATGGTGGCAAGCGCGATATGCCCTTTGAGCACCTGGGTGAAGCGGCGCTTCATCTCCGCCGTCGGCGTGCCGATGGCGATCGTTCGGGTGATATCCGTGGTGCCATCAAGATACTGGCCGCCGGAATCGACAAGATACAGGCTGTCCTTCACGATGGGCAGATTGGTCTCTTCGCAGACGCGATAATGGCAGATCGCGCCGTTCGAGGACGCGCCGGAGATGGTATCGAACGAGGTGTCGATCAGCTTGCCGGTCGCCTCGCGGAATTCGAGCAGCTTGGCGGCAGCGGAAAGTTCGGTCTGCCCACCTGCCGGCCCTGCGATCGACAGCCAGTGCAGGAAGCGGCTTACCGCAGCGCCGTCGCGCGCCTGGGCGGCGCGGTGCCCGGCAATCTCGGTCGCGTTCTTCATCGCGCGCGGCAGTACACTGGGATCGCGCTTTGCCACGATCTTCGCGCCCGAACTTTCGAGGCGAGCGAAGATTGCGGCGACCGCGCGTTCGGGATCGACCGCAACTGCCTTGCCACTGAGTGCATCAAGGCCCG
>CAXRCQ010000081.1:0-2588 GCA_964228845.1 Blastomonas sp. | reverse complement strand
AAGTCGAGGGACGTACGCGCAAAGGGTTGAGCGCCGCACAGACGCGGCCCTAGGCTCCTTGAAACGTGCCTCTTTTTCTCTGAGATAGTCACAGAAGCGGGATTCCCGCTTTCGCGGGAATGACGAGTTTGGCCCAAGGTTGGCGGAGCGTGCGCGTCAGACGCGCATCGGCATCAGCACGTAGAGCGCGGTGGCCTTGTCGTTCTCGCGGATCAGCGTCGGGGCGCTGCTGTCGGCCAGGTGCAGCTCGACGACATCGCCATCGATCTCGCTCAGGATGTCGAGCAGATAGCGCGCGTTGAAGCCGATCTCGAAGCCGTCGCTGCCATACTGGCCCTCGACCTCTTCGGCTGCGGTGCCGTTTTCCGGGCTGGTGACCGAGAGCGTGATCTTGTCCTTTTCCAGCGCCATCTTGACCGCACGGGTTTTTTCGGTGGCGATGGTGGCGACGCGGTCGACGCCCTGTTCGAAGGCACGCGGATCGATCTTGAGCAGCTTGTCGTTGGCGGTCGGGATGACGCGGCTGTAATCCGGGAAAGTCCCGTCGATCAGCTTCGAGGTCAGGATGGCGCTGCCCAGGGTGAAGCGGATCTTGCTCGCCGACAGGTCGACCTGCACGCGCGAATCTCCACGCTCGTCGAGCAGCTTGCGCAGTTCGCCGATGCATTTGCGCGGCACGATCACGTCGGGCATGCCCTCGGCGCCATCGGGCCGGTCGAGCGTCACCCGCGCGAGCCGGTGGCCATCGGTCGCGGCGGCCGTGCGCCCCGGGCGATCGTCATCGGCAACATGCAGGAAGATGCCGTTGAGATAATAGCGCGTCTCTTCCGTCGAGATGGCGAAGCGGGTCTTGTCGATGATCTGCACCAGTTCTGCCGCAGCCAGTTCGAAGCTGGTCGGCAGGTCGCCCTCGGCGATCACCGGGAAATCGTCGCGCGGCAGCGTCGGCAGCGTGAAGCGGCTGCGGCCTGCCCGCACGAGCATCTTGCCATCGGCGGCATCGAGCATCACCTGGCTGCCATCGGGCAGCTTGCGCGCGATCTCGAACAGCGTGTGCGCCGACACCGTGATCGAACCGGGGGTCTCGACCGAATAGGCGCTCATCGTCTCGACGATCTGCAGGTCGAGATCGGTCGCCATGAAGCGCAGCGCGCCATCGCTCGACGCCTCGATCAGCACGTTCGACAGGATGGGGATCGTGTTGCGCCGTTCCACCACCGACTGAACATGGCTGAGGCTCTTGAGGAGCGTCGCGCGTTCGATTGTCGCTTTCATGAAAATCCCCCGAGGCGCTGCGGCCTCACCAGCAAATGACATATCCGCCGCACAGGCAGAATCCGGACCCACTTCATTAACAAGATTGGCTTTAGGGGCAAGCCGATAGCCGGGGCAACGCGCCAAAACTGTGGAAAATGCCGGGATAGACTTGCCTATTTGTACCCCTTTGTCGAAACGGGGTCGATATGACGCAAAATTCCTGCTTCGCCTGCCCGCCGGTGCCCGGTCGCCTGTTCATCGCGCGCCATGGCGAGACCGTGTTCAATGCCGCCAAACGGCTGCAGGGCGACCATCTGCACACGCCGCTGACCCGCGCCGGCTTCGCCCAGGCGGACGCGATGGGCGCGGCGCTCGCAGGCGTGCTGGGTCAGAAGCCCAAGATCAAGCTCTGGGCATCGGATACCGGCCGCGCGCTGCAGACGCTGGCGGTGATCACCGAGCATCTCTCCCTCGACTGGCACGATGCCGAACGCGATATCCGCCTCGCGGAAATCGGCATGGGATGCTGGGGCGGGCGCTATTATGCCGAGGTGGTCGAGGAGGTCGGCCCGATCGTCAGCGCCGACATGCTGCTCAGCCCTGCCCCCGATGGCGAGACCTATCCGCAGATTGCCGAGCGCGTGATCGGCTGGCTCACCGACCATGCGGGCGAACCCGGCGACCGGCTGGTGATCATGCACGGCATTTCGAGCCGGGTGCTGCGCGGGGTGCTGCTGGGGCTGCCGGAGCACCCGCAATTCGGCGCGCCGATCGCGCCCGGCCTGCCGCAGGGATCGGTGGTGATGATCGAGAACGGGACGGAGCATGTCGTCGTCACCGGCACCGGCGGAGGCCATGCGTGAAGCGTTTCGCCGCGGCGCTTGTGCTGCTGGCGGCGCTCGTGCCGATCGCCGAGGCGCGCGACAGCCTGGGCGTGTTTGATGACTGGGGCGCGTTCCGCGATCCGCAGGTGCCGCGCTGCTATGCCATCGCCCAGCCCGATCAGGTGCGCGGCAGCCGTCAGTACCGCCCCTTTGCCAGCATCGGCTATTGGCCCAGGCGCGGCGTGCGCGGCCAGTTCCACCTGCGCTTGAGCCGCGCGATGGCTAAGGGAGAGGACGTGACGCTGACAATCGGTATCCGCCGCTTCCGCCGAACCGGCGGCGGCGGCGATGCCTGGGCGCGCGACAAGGCGATGGACGCCAGCATCATCGCCGCGATGCGTTCCGCGCGCGAGATGACCGCGAGCAGCGAGGACGCGCGCGGCAACACCATCCGCGACCTCTATCTGCTCAAGGGTGCCGCGACTGCCATGGACGCCGCGGCTTTGG
>CAXRCQ010000080.1:0-6141 GCA_964228845.1 Blastomonas sp. | reverse complement strand
GGGCGAGGATTACCGCCCGCTCGGCCACGTGGTCGACGAGAAGGCAGTGGTGAACGCCGCCGTCGGCCTGCTCGCCACCGGCGGCTCGACCAACCACGCGATCCACCTGCCCGCCATGGCGCGCGCGGCGGGCATTCATATCGACTGGCAGGACCTGAGCGAGCTGTCGGCGATCATCCCGCTGCTCGCGCGCGTCTATCCCAACGGATCGGGCGATGTGAACCATTTCCATGCCGCCGGTGGCATCGGCTTCGTCATCCGCGAGCTGGCGGGCGGGGGCCTGCTCCACACCGATATCCTCACCGTCTCGGGCCAGTCGCTGCTCGATTATGCGGTAGAGCCGGTGCTCGACGCGGAGGGCGAACTCAGCTTCGTCCCCTCGCCCGAGGCAACGCGCGACGACGCGATGCTGCGTCCGGTCGCCGAGGCGTTCCAGCCCGATGGCGGCATGCGGCTGGTCGAGGGCAATCTGGGGCGCGGCATCGTCAAGACCAGCGCGGTCAATCCGTCGCGCTGGATCATTGAGGCACCCGCGCGGGTGTTCGACGATCAGGACCAGGTATTGACCGCATTCAAGGCGGGCGAGCTCGATCGCGATGTCGTCGTCGTCGTCCGCTTCCAGGGGCCCCGCGCCAATGGCATGCCCGAGTTGCACAAGCTCACCCCCTCGCTGGGCGTGCTGCAGGATCGCGGGTTCAAGGTGGCTTTGGTCACCGATGGCCGCATGTCGGGCGCATCGGGCAAGGTGCCCGCGGCGATCCATCTATGGCCCGAAGCCTGCGATGGCGGCCCGCTGGCGCGGATCAGCGATGGCGATGTCGTCCGGCTCGATGCGGTCGCAGGCACGATCAGCGTGACGGTGGACGGCGCAGAATGGGAAGCCCGCCCGACCGCGCGCCAGCCCGCGCAACCGATGGGAACAGGCCGCGAACTGTTCGCCCTGATGCGCGCGAGCAGCGACAATGCCGAAGCGGGCGCAAGCGCCATGCTGGCGGTGGCGGGGTTGTGATCGGTGCTATTTCCATAGTTTGCGTATCACGTCCCTCGACTTCACTCGGGATAAACGGTGGAGGTGGATGCGGCACCAGCTTCAACCTCTCCGAGTTCCCGAGCGCAGTCGAGGGACGTTGCATCCGACCCTCGCGTCGATCCGTTCTCCGGCGAAAGCCGGAGCCCAGGGGCGAGATGGCACAATACCGCTCTGGATTCCGGCCTTCGCGGGAAAACAAAATGCTGAGGTAACAAATACATGCAGATCGTAACCGCAGACATTGGCGGCACCCATGCGCGCTTTGCGCTGGCTACTATCGAGCAAGGCAAGGTCACCCAACTGGGCGAGCCGGTGACGCTGAAATGCGCCGAATATGCGAGCCTGCAGACCGCGTGGGAGGCATTCGGCCAGGCGATCGGCCAACCCCTGCCCCGCGCCGCCGCCATCGCGCTCGCCACCCCGATCCGGGGCGAAGTGCTCAAGATGACCAACAATCCCTGGGTCATCCGTCCCGCGCTGGTGCGCGAGAAGCTCAACGTCGACGATTTCATCCTCATCAACGATTTCGGCGCGGTTGCGCATGCGGTGCAGCATTGCGGCGCGGACCATTATTCGCACCTGTGCGGCCCTGACGGCGACCTGCCCGACAGGGGCGTCATCACCGTGATCGGCCCCGGCACGGGCCTGGGCGTCGCCTATGTGGTGCGCAGCCCCGATGGCTATCGCGCGGTCGAGACCGAGGGCGGGCATATCGATTATTCGCCGCTCGATTCGATCGAGGACGCCATCCTCACCCGGTTGCGCCGCCAGCACCGCCGCGTCTCGGTCGAGCGAGTCTGCTCCGGCCCCGGCCTCGCCGCCATTTACGAAACGCTGGCGAGCATCGAGGGCCGTGCGGTGGTCAGCATGGAGGACAAGGCGCTATGGCAGCTCGCGCTGTCGGGCGAGGACAGCCTGGCCGCCGCCGCGTTCGACCGTTTCTGTCTCAGCCTTGGCGCGGCTGCGGGCGATTTTGCGCTGGCACAGGGTGCTGGCGCGGTGGTAATCGCGGGCGGCCTTGGTCAGCGGATCGCCGACCGTCTGCCGCAGTCCGGGTTCGAGGAGCGCTTTATCGCCAAGGGCCGGTTCCAGCAGCTGATGGAGACGATCCCGGTCAAGCTGATCGATCATCCCCAGCCCGGCCTGTTCGGGGCCGCCGCCGCCTTTGCCCAGGAGAATGCCGCATGACTGCCCCCGCGATCGAGACCATCATGCGCACCGCACCGGTCATCCCGGTGATCGTCATCAACGATGTCGCCGATGCGGTGCCGATGGCCGAGGCGCTGGTCGCAGGCGGTCTGAAGGTGCTCGAAGTGACGCTCCGCACCCCGGCCGCGCTCGAAGCCATTGCCGCGATGAAGCAGGTCGAGGACGCAATCGTCGGCGCAGGCACCGTCATCGATCCGAAAACGCTCGACGCGGCGCTGGAAGCGGGTTCGGAATTCATCGTTTCGCCGGGCCTGACCGAAAATCTGGGCAAGGCGGCGATCGAGAGCGGCATTCCCTTTCTGCCCGGCATCGCCAATGCAGGCGATATCATGCGCGGGCTCGACATGGGCCTCACCCATTTCAAGTTCTTCCCGGCGATGGCGGCAGGCGGCATCCCTGCGCTCAAGTCGCTCGCCGCGCCGTTCGGCCAGTGCAAGTTCTGCCCCACCGGCGGGGTGACGCTGGAGACTGCAGGCAACTGGCTGGCGATCGATCCGGTGCTGTGCGTCGGCGGCAGCTGGATGATCCCGGCAGGTCCTCTCGATACCGCCGCAATCCAGCGCAACGCCGCTTCGGCGCGCGCGCTCGCCTAGACCAGCAGCTCCGCCGCCTTGCCATGGCCGAGGAAATCGGCCGGGCTGGCGGTGGCACCATAGGCCCCGGCGCAGAACACCGCGACCAGATCGCCGACTTCAGCCCTGGGCAGATTCGCCTTGTCGGCGAGGCGGTCGAGCGGGGTGCACAGGCAGCCGACGACATTGGCCTCTTCCGCCGGCTCCGCGTCGAAGCGGCTGGCGATCGCGACCGGATAGTTGCGGCGGACCACGGTGCCAAAATTTCCGCTGGCGGCGAGCTGATGGTGCAGCCCGCCGTCGGTGACCAGATACAGCTCGCCATGGCTGGTCTTCCTGTCGACAATCCGGGTCATGTAGACGCCCGCCTCACCAACCAGCCAGCGACCCAGTTCCATCGCGAAATGCGTGGTCTTGAGCGCATCGGGCAGCGCCGCGAACCTTTCGCCGAGTGCTGCACCTACCTTGGCGATATCGACCGGCGTATCGCCGGGGAAATAGGGAATGCCCATGCCGCCGCCCAGATTGACATGCTCGGGGCTCACGCCTGCCTCGTCGGCGAGTTGCGCCGCGAGATCAAGCGTCTTGCCCTGCGTCTCGATGATCGCATTGGCATCAAGCGCCTGCGATCCGGCGAAGATATGGAAACCGCGCCAATCCACGCCCTCGGCCAGAATGTGTTTCACCAGCGCCGGCACTCGTTCCTGGTCGATGCCGAAGGGCTTGGCCCCGCCGCCCATGCGCATCCCCGATCCGCGCAGGTCGAAATCCGGATTGACCCTGACCGCCATGCGCGGCTGGACCCCAATACGCTGGCCGATCGCCAGCGCGCGTTCGCATTCGCCTTCGGATTCGAGATTGAGCGTGACGCCTGCGGCAATCGCGGCTTCCAGGTCGCGGTCGCGCTTGCCCGGTCCGGCAAAGCTGATGCGCGCGGCATCCATCCCCGCCGCCTGGGCCAGCGCCAGTTCGCCCGCCGAGGCGATGTCGATGCCGTCGACCAGCGAGGCCATGAGCTTGAGCACCGGCGCGAAGGGATTGGCTTTCATCGCATAATGGATTGCCAGCCGATCGGGCATCGCCGCGCGCAGCGAGGCGACGCGCGCGCGCAGCATGTCCGACGAATAGACGAAGCACGGGCTGTCCCCGGCCTGCTCCACCAAGGCGCTCGCCTTGATCCCCTGCACTGCCAGCTCGCCGTCGATTGCCGCAAAACCGGCGGGTATCGGCCCCAAAGGCTTCATTGGTAACGTTCCTCGATCTCGGCGACCAGCAGCGCGCGGTCGATCTTGCCATTGGGGTTCTTCGGAAACTCGGCGCGCAGCTCGACGGTCCTGGGCAGCATGAACGCCGGCAGATCGCGCTTCATCGCGATCAGCAGATCGTCGACCAGCTGCTCGGGCCGAGGCACGGCGGCGGGGCGGATGAGCAGCAGGATCGCCTGGCCGAGCTGCGGATCGGGAATGCCGAGCGCCACCGCTTCTGCCGCCAGCCCGGTCGAGGTCGCCGCATCCTCGATCTCCGCCGGGCTGATGCGGTTGCCCGAGGACTTGATCATCGCGTCGCGCCGCCCGACGAAATAGAGCAGCCCCTGTTCGTCGCGCCGCACCCGGTCGCCCGACCAGACCGCCATGCCGCCATAGGTCGAGAAGACAGGGGCCGGCTTGTAGCGCTCCGCCGTGCGTTCGGCATCCTGCCAATAGCCCTGCGCGACCAGCGGACCTGCATGCACCAGCTCGCCCTCCTCGCCTGCTGCTGCATCCTCGCCAGCGTCGTTGACGACGAGAATCTCGGCAAAGGGGATCGCCTTGCCGATGCTGGTCGGGTTGCCGTCGATCAGATCGGGGTCGAGATAGGTCGAGCGGAACGCTTCGGTCAGGCCATACATCGCGAAGATGCGCGTTTCGGGGAAGATGCCGCGCAGCTGCTTCACCAAGGCGGGGCTGAGCGCGCCGCCGCTATTGGTCAGCCGCCGCATCGCGCTTGTCGCCTCAGTCGGCCAGTCGATCTCGACCAGCTGCGTCCAGAGCGGCGGCACGGCGGCCAGCGTGGTGATGCCATGCCGCACGCAGGATTTCACAACATCGCGCGGCATGAGATAATCGAGCGGTATGGCGCAGCCACCGGCGGCCCAGGTCGATAGCAGCTGGTTCTGCCCATAGTCGAAGCTCAGGGGCAGCACGCACAAGGTCTTGTCGTCACTCTCCAGCCCCAGATAGTTCGCGACGCTGATCGCGCCGAGCCACATATTGGCATGGCTGAGCATCACGCCCTTGGGCTTGCCGGTCGAACCCGAGGTGTAAAGAATCGCCGCCAGATCATCGGGATCATGCGAAGATGCCCCAAGGCTGATCTCGCCCGCCTTCCACGCGGCCATCGCCTCGTCATCGTCGAGCAAGCGGCACGCGGCGGGCACGTCTTCGGTCAGCAGCGTCGTCAGCCGGGTGCGGTTGGCGATCAGCAGCTTCGCGCCGCTCTCGGCCAGGATGTGCGCCACTTGCGCGCGCTTGAGCACCGGGTTGATCGGCACGTGCACCATGCCGGCGCGGGCCGCCGCCAGCGGCATCAGGCAGGTGGTCTCGTTCTTGGGCAGCCAGGTCGCGACCCGGTCGCCATGCCCGAGCTCCATCGTGGTTAACCAGTGCGCAAGCAATCCGATACGCAAGTTTAACGTGTCGTAGCTAAGAGAGCCTTCACGCAATATCAGCGCGCTCGCGGGGCCATCGCCCCTCAGCACCAGATGATCGAGCGGCTGCGGAGTGGGATCGAGAGACATCACGAACGGTTTGGCTCATAAGGAAGACGCGGCATCATGGGGTTCATGACGTTGAATGATGAATATCATGATAACCGGAAGGATGCGTGCGCGCACCGGCTTTCTGCGCTCGACGATCCGGGCAGGGTCGGGCTGTTCGACCGCGCCTTGTGGTTCGATGGGCTGCACCGCCACTGCCTCGCCGATCACGCGCCGCATATCGCCTATGCCGCCGATCATGGCGATGCGGTGAAGCTGCACCTGATCGACAATGGCCGGTCGGGCCTGCGGTCCATGGCAAACTGGTACAGCTTCATCTGGCGTCCGGTCTTCGGCGGCACGCCCGGCGATGCCCGCAAGCGCGACCTGATGCTGGCGGCGGCGAAGAAGCTCAGCAAGACGACGCATCGGCTGATCCTCTCGCCGGTACCCGACGAATGCGGCTCTGCAACGCTGATCGAGGAAACCTTTACCGCGACCGGCTGGATCGTCCGCCGCGAACCGTGCGACGAGAACCATGTGCTGCACCTGCAAGGCCGCAGCGTTGCCGAATATTGGCAGAGCCGCCCCGGCCA
>CAXRCQ010000079.1:0-7351 GCA_964228845.1 Blastomonas sp. | reverse complement strand
GATCCCCGTGGCTCAGGACGCTGCTAGGCGCAGGCCATGACGGTTGGATTACCAGTTTATGACAGATATTTGAACATCGATCCCGCAGCACGGCACCGATCTGCCGACAAAAAAGGGGGCGGCATTGCGCCGCCCCCCATGGTTGCCCCCGGGGAAAACCGGAAATGGTTCAGAATTCGAGCGAGGCGCTGATCTGGAAGGCCCGACCGATTTCATAGGCATTGTTGAGGATCAGCGAGTTGTTGAGCTGCTGGAACTCGACATAATCGGTGCTCAGCAGGTTGCGCGCCTCGAACTTGAGCTCGCCGGTCTTGTTGAACAGCTTGAAGCCCTCGCGCCAGACGAAGTCGAGCCGCGGACCGGTGAACTCGACAAAGTCGGGCTGGCCGGCCGGGCCGCGATTGGTCACGCGGTTGCTGTTCCACGACAGCAGGATGGTCTGCTGCGAAAGTCGTTCGCCGGTGCTTTCCATGCCGAACTGCACATTGGCGATATGATCGGACTGACCGGTGAGCGCAAAACCTCCGGTCCGGAAGATCGTCGAAGCGGGCACCATCGCGCCGCTCAGCGGATCGGCGATCTGGTCCTGCGCGGTAACCTTCACGTCCGAATTGGTGTAGGTGTAGTTGCCCGCCAGCAGCATCCGGCGCTCTTCGAAGAACGTGCCGCCCAGATCGATCAGGTCGAAATATTTCACCAGCTCGATTTCCGCACCGTAAAGCGTCGCCTTGGGTGCGTTGGCGAAGGTGGTGAAGAAATTGTCGCCCTGACGGAAGCCGAGATTCTCGATCGGGTCCTTGATATCCTTGTAGAAGATCGCGGCGGTCAGGCGCTGATCACGTTCGAAATACCATTCGAAGCGCGATTCCAGGTTGATCAGGCGGCTGTTCTTCAGGAACGGGTTGCCGAAGAAGGTACGGTCGAACTCGAGGTCGAGATATTGCTGCGGGGCCAGTTCGCGGAACTGGGGCCGGGCAATGGTCTTCGATGCAGCGAAGCGCAGCTGCATGTTCTCCGCCAGGTTCCAGGTCAGCGTCGCCGCCGGGAGCCAATCGTCCTTCTTGATGTTGGTCGGCACCAGGTTGGCGCTGCCCAGGCCGAACAGGTCGAGCGGCTGCACGAACTGGTCGCCGTCCTCGTAGCGGACACCCGCCTGAAGACGCAGGCTTTCAGCCAGCTCGGCTTCGAACTGCAGATAGCCGGCATGGACTTCCAGGCCTGCGTCATAGGCTGCTGCACCGTTCGAGCCCGAGGTTTCGAACAGACGCACGTCGAACGTGTAGATGTTGAAGTCCGACAGCAGGAAATCGGGCCGCTGCTGCGACACGGCGAAGGGGAGCGGGCCCTGGCCGCTCAGGAAGCGGAAGTCGCGGCGGATCGAGGTGCGATCGTTCTTGTAATAGGCATAGCCGGCGCTGAACGTGATGGGCACGCCGATATCGGTCTCATAGGCCAGATCGATATTGGCACCATAGACATTGTCATCGAGATCGCTGAACGCGATGCGCGCACCCTCGCCCGCCGATTGCAGGTCGTTGACGAAATCGTTCGCGGCGGCGCTGAAGGTATAGTCGAAGGTCCGCTCATAGGGGGCTTCGCGCTGCGAATTGGCATAGCTGCCGCGAAAGTTGAGGCGGAAATCGTCGAACTTCATCTCGCCGACAAACTGGGTGTTGATCAACTGCCGTTCGAACCAGTTGGTGCGGCTGCGGTTGATGAGGCGGGTATCGGTGATGCGCGCGTCAATGCCTTCGCGGATCGACGCATCCTTGAGCGTGTCGCGGATGAAGATGTTGGTCCATTTGAACTTGTGCTCGCCCACATCGGCCGTGAGGCCAAACAGGCCGTTGACGACGACGCGGTTTTCGGTGGTGAGATAGTTGAAGTTGATATCGGGCAGCAGCGCATCGACACCGTTGATCGGAACGATGCCCTGCGAAATCTGCTGCACGCCGCCGCGCGTACGCCAGGTGTTGTTGATGCCAGCAGCACCGACAATCCCGATATTCACGTCGCCCACCAGGAAGTTGGTCGCGCCGCTGACCTGGCCCGAGAAATTGACCGGGATGTTGTTGTTGCGCTGGATCAGGCTGGTATTGGCATTGGCCAGGCTCGCGGTCAGGTCACGAACCTCGGCCGCGGTGAAATTGGCACCGGCGGTGATCGGGTTGCCCGAAGCAAAGGCATTGCGCAGGTTGCGCGGCAGCGTGCGCGCGCCATTGTCGAAGCCGGTAAAGTCGGTCGACGAACCGAAATAGGTATAACCCACTTCGCCGGTGGTGATCGTATCACCGCCCGTGCTGAATTCGATCTTGAAGAACGGGTCGCGCGGAACCGACTTGGTGGTGAGGTTGATCGCACCGCCGCCGAATTCGCCCGGATAATCGACCGAATAGCTCTTCTGGATGGTGGTCGAGGCGATGACGCTGGTCGGGACGATGTCGAGCGGCACCGTGCGGCGCAGCGGATCGGGCGAGGTCAGCGGCGATCCGTTCATCAGCGCGAGCGAATAGCGCTCACCCAGACCACGCACGAACACGAAGCGGCCGCCCACGACGCTGAGGCCGGTGACGCGCTGCAGCGATCCGGCAATGTCGCCATCAGCGGTGCGCGCGATATCGGCCTCGCTGAGCACCGACACGACCTCGGGCGTTGCCTTGATCGGGTTGGGGATGAAGCGGCCGCGCACCACGATCTCGCTGTTGCCACCGGCGCCGGGGCCGGAAATCTCGATATCGTCCTCGGCTGCCGCATCTTCGGCGGGCGTGTCCGCAGCCGGCGCGTCGGCCTGGGGTGCAGGTGCCTCTTGCGCGAAGGCGGCAGGCGAAACCAGCGCCGAGCTGACCATCAGCAATGCAGCGAATGAAAGCGGCGTGAACTTCGCCATATGTCCCTCCAGAAATTCAAAAAAGGGGCGGCGGCGCTTGTTCGCCGCCGCCCCGTAACCGGTCAGCGGTTCGCTATCAGGTGGTCGGAATGCTCGGCACTGCGGTGCAGGCCGGGGTCGTGCTGTAGAGACCGCAGGTCCAGCCCTGGAAGCGCGTGTCAGCCGCATCGCGCACCGCACCGATATAGGTGACGGCGGTGTAGAAGCTGTTGATCGCGGTCACGTTGAACACCGGACGGGCGGTTTCGTTCGCGCCGTTGATGAAGATGCCCGACAGGGTCGAGGTGCCGTTGATGGTGTTGTTCGATCCGGCGGTGAACAGCGCCTGGATCGCCGAAGCGGCCACGTTGCCATCGTCGGTAAAGGCGTTGGGGCAGCTCAGGAACACCGATTCGAAGCGCGGCGGACCGGCTTCATCGCCTGCACCGGCAGTGCCGGTGGGCTGCACCGTCACGGCCGAGTCGATATCGAGACACCAGCCCGGGCCGCTGATGACGCTGTTGAAGGCAGCAAAGTCCATGCCGCCACGCAGCAGGATGGCCGCTTCGTCAGCGGTCGTCTGGGTCGAGACGAAGGTCGCGTTCGACATCGACCAGGCGGTGCGCGGTTCGGCCTGTTCGTTGCCGTTCGAATCGCCCTCGATCACGTGGTTGGCGCTGGCGGTCTGGATGCCGAGCAGGAACTGGTTGAAGCCCTTGTAGCCGAGGTCCATGTCGAACGTGTCGTCGTCATTGCCGAGGCCGACCAGGTTGCGGCCGTTGACGCGTCCGCCGAACCATTCGATGCCGTCGTCCGAGCTGTTATAGACCTGCACGTTCTGGAAGAAGGTGCCCGAGCCGACGCCTGCGAGCGTGATGCCGTTGAGCTCGTTGCCCGGCTGGACCTCGAAGCCCGAAAAGCGGACCTGGAAAAAGGCGATGCGACCGCTATTGTCGGCCGGTACCGCGCCGCCATAATTGGCGTTGGTGCCTTCCACCACACCCGAACAGTCGGTGCGGGTGCCGCCGGGGTTGGTCGGCGAACCGGTGGCGCAATCGGACAGCGGCGCACGCCCGAGGATCACTACGCCGCCCCACAGGCCCTTGGAATTGGCCGTGGCGGTACCGGTGATGTTGTCGCGGGCGGTGAAGATGATCGGGCGATCAGCGGTGCCTTCGGCGAACAGCTGCGAACCGCGGTTGACGAGCAGGAAGTCGGCACCCGACGATCCGAAGAAGGTCACGCCCGGCTCGATGGTCAGGATGGCCGAGGTGCCGGTGCTGGCGGTGGGGCCGACATCGATGCCGACCTGGACGCGGCCCGACAGCGAATAGACGGTCCCGGCGCGGCGCGGGATCACCAGGTTGCTGGTGATGGTGCCCGAAAGCTGACAGTTGCGGACGGTCGCGCCCGATCCGGTGGTGATGGTGCCGACATTGGCGGTGCCGTTGGGGCAATCTGCAGCCGGACCGGTGGGGGTCGGGGTCGGCGTCGGCGTGGGGGTCGGAGCCGGAGCCGGAGCAGGTGCCGGAGCCGGGACAACAATGGTACCCTCACCCGGCGAGGCTACGTCGTCTGCGCCGCAGGCCGAAACTGCGAGGGCGGCCACCGAAACCATCAGGACCGAACGAACACGTGCATTAAGCATCTTGGAATCTCCGCAAATCAGGACAGCAGGCGCTGTCAGCCTTTTGAGGAACGAGCGGAGATGATCTGATTCCACCCCCTGGAACACCGTTCGGGGCGGCAGATAGGCAGGCATGATGACCCGGCAGGGCCATTTCGATGACAGAGCAGAGACAGGAATATGACTCTTTGGAGTCTTATGTGAAGATTGTGCGACAAATACTGCCGCAGGCCGGAAAAATCGGCAGTTTCCGGCAAGTTTTGCGGCGCGCCGGGAGCAAAGCAGGTGCCTTGCAAACAATTGCCGAGGGCGCGAGCTTCCGCCTTTCAGCGCGATTATCCGCCTTTCCCGTTGCCGATATGCAACAAGACACAGCAGGAAAAAGAAAACCCGACCGGCTCGTCACCGGTCGGGTTGCCTGCATTAACCCTGTTCAGGGAAGACGATGCACTCAGCGGCTGGCATAGCCCTGATCGAGACGACGCAGCGCATGACGCGCGGCGACTCGGCTGTCCATGACGCGACCGTCCGAAAGGATCACGTCGAACGAGCGCTCGGCGCCGATCGCAGCCTCGTAATGCGCACGCGCCGAAGCGATGTCGCCCATCTTGGCATAGGCCAGGCCCATGTTGATCAACCGTGCGGGATCGCGGCGGGCCGCCGGGGAAACCTGTTTCTCGGCCGCCTGCATCTGTTCGAGCGCGACCGGATAATTGCCCTTGAGCAGCGCCGCATATCCCAGCGCGCCAGCTTCATAGCCGATTTCGCTCGCCGCCGCCCGGTTCTGCACAGGCTGGGCAATAGCCGGGGCAGCCATACCGAGGGCGGCCAGGACCGCGAATGTGATAACTTTGGTGTTCATGTCAGCATATCCTTTCCGTGTGTGACGCAGCAAATGCTACGCTTATGTGACAGTCATGGCAATATGGCTGTAACATAAATTACGCCTTAATGTCATATTTCTGTAATTTTCAGGGATTGGACGATTGTCACACGCCCGCAATGTCGCTTGACCAAAAGGCGCGCGCGCTGTCGGATGCGCGCAACCATGAAGCGAGAGGGGCCGTACCCATGACCATGACGATCGATCGCAGGCTGCTGATCAAGGCCGGAACCTTCGGCCTTGCAGCCCTCTCGCTGCCCGGCGCGGCTCTCGCCTTCGCATCGGCGCGCGGCTTCACGCACGGCGTGGCGAGCGGCGAGCCTTCGGCTGATTCGGTGCTGCTGTGGACGCGCTTTGTCGCCGAAAATGACGCGCGGCTGACCGCCGAGCTTTCGATGACGCCCGATTTCACCAAGATCGCGGCAGGCGGATCGGTCACCGCCAGCGGCGCACGCGATCATATCGCCAAGGTCACCGTTCGCGGACTGAAGCCCGGCACCTGGTATTATTACCGCTTCGTGGCCCAAGATGGCAGCAAGTCGCCGATTGGCCGCACCCGCACCCTGCCAAGCGGCGAGACCCAGGCCTTCAATCTCGGCGTCTTCTCCTGCTCCAACCTGCCCTTTGGCTGGTTCAACGCCTATGGCCATGCCGCCGCGCGCAACGATATCGACCTCGCGCTGCACCTGGGCGACTATGTCTACGAATACGGGCCAGATGTTTACCCGACCCGCGTCCAGGCACTGGCCGGACGCCTGGTGCAGCCCGATCACGAGATGATCACGCTCGCCGATTATCGCCTGCGCTATGCCAGCTACCGGCTCGATCCCGATCTGCAGGCGCTGCACCGGAGCGTACCGATGATCGCCATGTGGGACGATCATGAAATCGCCAACGATGCCTGGAAGGGCGGCGCGCAGAACCACCAGGACGCTACCGAGGGCGACTATGCTACCCGCCGCCGCATCGCCGAACAGGTCTATCGCGAATGGATGCCTGTCGCCGATCTTACCCCTGCCGATGCCTTGTGGACCAGCTATCAGATCGGCAATCTCGCCACGATCATCCGCACCGAAAGCCGCCTTTCAGGTCGGGACAAGCCCGCCGAACTCGCCGAGGCCTTTGCCGGCGGTGGCGATCTTGCTGCGGCACTGGCAAAATTCCGCGACGAGACATGGATGGACCCCAGCCGCCACATGCTCGGCGACGATCAGGCGCGCTGGCTGGCCGAGCAGTTCAAGGCATCCAAGGCATCGGGCACGCGCTGGCAGGTCTGGGCGCAGCAATGCGTGATGGGCTCGCTCAAGCTGCCGCTGGAAACTGCGGACTGGGTGCCCAAGGACGCACCCGAAATCGTGCGCACCCGCTCCGCCGCTGGCCTGGCGGCGAGCAAGGCGGGGCTGCCCTTCAACATGGACGCGTGGGACGGCTATCCGGTCCAGCGCGAGGCGCTGCTCAAGTCCGCCCAGGCAGCGGATGCCGATCTGGTCGTGCTCTCTGGCGACAGCCACAATGGCTGGGGCTTCGATCTTCAGGCTGACGGAAAGCCGGCGGGGGTCGAGTTCGCGGGCCATTCGGTCAGTTCGCCGGGTTTCGAGGCCTATGCACCGACCATCGCGCCCAAGGATGTCGCAGGCGCGCTGGTCCGGGGCAACCCGCAGCTCAAATGGGCCGATACCAGCAGCCGTGGCTATATGACCGTGAACCTGACCCAGGATCGTGCGACCTCGAACTGGCATGCGATGCGCACCATTCGCGAGCATTCGCTCGACCTGGCCGGGACCGACAGCCGCAGCGTGCTGCCGGGCCGCAAGACACTGGCCGAGCCCGGCTGGTCGCGCTGGAGCCCATCGGACGCCCTGCTGCCCGTCTGATCGGCCAAGACGTTCGTCGATGGGAAACGACCGCCTGCCGAAAAGCTTTGCAGGGGTCCCGTCGCCCGATTACGTTTGAAACCATCATCGCTACCCGCACG
>CAXRCQ010000078.1:0-4600 GCA_964228845.1 Blastomonas sp. | reverse complement strand
GGATGCCGTGGGGCTGTATCTGGCGGCGGCGGGGCTGGTCAGCTTTGCCGGGCTATGGGCGCAGCGGGGGCGGGCGGTAAGCTAAATTCTAGCTCGCTCGTTCTCCGGCGAACGCCGGAGCCCAGGAGTCAGCTTGCGCTTGTGTCGCCCTGGATTCCGGCTTTCGCCGGAAAACGAACTAGTCTAGCCCGCTCGCTGCCGGTCGCAACAGCGTGAGCTTCGCCTTGCCGACGACGCGTTCGGTGTCGATGTCGAACCCGGTGACGTCGAGACTTTCCTTCGCCGACGTCTCCACGCTGATCCAGCTCGAGGGGGCGAACCACCCTAGGCGGCCGAGCTTGTCGAGCGCCACCGCGCCCGCGCCGGTGGGATAGGGCGGGTCGAGCAGCACAAGGTCGAACGGCTTGATCGCGGGGCCGAGCGACAGCGCGGAACTCGGCCGTACCTCGCAGCGCGCATCGGCCCCGAGCAGGCGGATATTGCCCTTGAGCACGTCGATGGCAGGCCGGTCCTGCTCGACGAAAACACAGCGTTCAGCCCCGCGCGACAGCGCTTCGAGCCCCAGCGCGCCCGATCCTGCGAACAGGTCGAGTACGCTCAGCTCCTCGAACGAGCCGAGGCGGCTGGTCAGCATCGAGAACAGCGTCTCGCGGGTGCGGTCGGCGGTGGGCCGGGTGGTGTCGCCCGGCGGAGCCTTCAACTTGCGCCCCCGCCATTCGCCCGAGATGATGCGCAGCATATTTAGATGTTCACCCTCATTTCAGCGTCTTTCGGAACGCGACCACATCGTGCCGGCGCACCTCGTCGATCGCGCCGACATCGAGCCCGTCGAGCACGAACGGGCCGTAGCGCGTACGGATCAGGCGCGAGACCTTGAGGCCGAGATGTTCGAGCACGCGGCGCACTTCGCGGTTCTTGCCCTCGGTCAGCGTCATCTCGATCCAGCCGTTGCGTCCGGTGCGGCGTTCCAGATTGGCGTCGATCTTGCCGTAGCGCACACCCTCGATGGTGATGCCGTGGATCAGGTCCTCGAGCTGCGCCTGGCTGACCTCGCCGAACGCGCGCGCGCGATAGGTGCGCTCGACCCCGGTCGCGGGCAGCTCCATCTGGCGCTTCAATTCGCCATCATTGGTCATCAGCAGCAGCCCCTCGGTATTGAGGTCGAGCCGCCCGACCGGCATCATCCGCGGCGCATCGGGCGCGACCTTCGCGAGATGCTCGTAGATCGTCGGCCGCCCGGTAAAGTCGCGCTCGGCGGTGAGCAGCCCGGCGGGCTTGTGGAAGCGCCACAATTTGGCCGGCGCGGGCTCCTTGACCGGCTTGCCGTCGACGGTGATGCCGTTGAGGCTGGTCAGCACCGTCGCGGGCGTGGTGATGGCGACACCGTCGCGCGCGACGCGGCCGCCCTCGATCATCCGCTCGATCTCGCGGCGGCTGGCGATGCCGGCGCGCGCGAGCAGCTTGGCGATGCGCTGGCCTTCGCCGAGCGTGGAGGTGCGGACCTTGGGTTGTGCGGCGCGCGGGGACGGGCTGTCGTCGAGCGGATCGAATTTCGGTTTCCGGGGGGGCATGCGCGCTGCTATAACGTCGATGCGCGTGCGCGGGAACGCAAGAAATGCACCCGGCGTATTTGCCTTTCTCGCCGCCCGTCCGTTCAGAAAGTCCCTCCATGCTGTTTTCGCGGTTTACCCGGTCGATCGAAACCATCCTGATCGTCGAGGACGAGCCGCTGGTCGCGTTCGACAACGAATTGCGCGTGGTCGATGCAGGCTATCGCGTCGTCGCGACGGTCGATACCGAAGCCGAAGCCATCGCGATCCTGGAACGCGAGCCGATCCAACTGGTACTGGCCGACGTCAACCTGTCGCGCGGCGGCAGCGGGGTGGAGGTGGCACGGGTTGCGAGCGAGCGCGATATTCCGGTGCTGTTCGCGACCGGCACCTGCCCCGGCCACGCGAAGCAATATGCCATCGGCTGCCTGATCAAGCCCTATAGCGCGGCCGAACTGGTCAAGGCGATCCACGCGGTCGATCTGCTGATCCGCGGCAAGACGCCCAGGGCGATGCCCAAGCCGCTCAACCTCTATTCGGCGGCGTAACCGCGGGCGGATCCTCGGCGAACCTTGCGGCCATGGAGCGCAATCGCTGCGCGCGAGGACATGAAGATGCTGAAAATCTGGATCCCGATGGCGGCGCTGGCCGCGCTTACGGCATTTGTGCTGGTCGAAGGCCGTGCTGACCCGTCCCAGGCGGCGGTTGGCCCGCAACATCGGACGGTGACGGCCACTCTTGCCAAAAGCGCTGCCGGGCCGGTGGTGGCCGAACTGTTCACCAGCCAGGGCTGCTCGTCCTGTCCGCCCGCCGATGCGGTGGCGGCCAGGCTGGCGCGCGATCCCGGGGTGCTGGTGATCAGCCGCCCCGTCACCTATTGGGACCGGCTCGGCTGGAAGGACAGCCTGGGCCGCGAGGAGAACACCCGGCTGCAGCGCCAATATGGCGACAAGGCCTTTTCCGGTGCAAATATCTATACGCCGCAGCTCGTTGTCGATGGCCAAGCGCAGGCGGTGGGCTCGCAGGAGGCGAAGGTGCGTAGCCTGCTGGCCACCGCAGCGGCCGCGCGGCATAAGGCGGGGCTTAGCGTGCACATCACGACCAGCGGCACCGACAAGCAGGTCACAATTGATGGCCCCCAGGGCCAGCAGGCCGAGCTGGTGCTGGTCGCGCTTGCTTCCGGGCGAACAGTCAGCATCGGCGCGGGCGAGAATGGCGGGCGCAAGGTGCATTATACCAATGTCGTGCTTGCCGAGCGCGCTCTCGGGCGCTGGCACGGCGGCGCGCAGAATGTGACGATCACCCCCGACATGCTCCGCGTCACCGGCGCGGACCGGCATGCGTTGCTCGTGCGCAAGGGGCCGGGCGGGCCGGTGATCGGATCGGCGGTGATCTGACCGGGTCCGCGCGCGCAAAAGCCTCTGGCGTAAATCGTTCTTGCCGCTAGTTTCCTGCTCCGGGATACGGGAAGGGAAGCTGAATGACCGAAAACGCCGCCGGGATCGCCCCCGAAGCAACGGGCTGGCGCGCGTCGCTGCCGGTGGGGCTGCGCCCCTATACCGAGGCCGCGCCGCTCGCGGCACTCTTCCTGGGCATTTCCTCGGGCTTTCCCTTTGCGATGATCGCGGCGACGCTGTCGACGCGCCTCGCGCAATCGGGGATCGAGAAATCGACCGTCACCGCCTTTGCGCTCACCTTCCTCGCGTACAATTTCAAATGGCTCTGGGCGCCGATCATCGATGCGGTGAAGCTGCCGCTGCTCGGGCGGCTGGGCCAGCGCGTGTCGTGGCTGATCCTGTGCGCGGTGCTGGTCATGGCCGCGATCATGAACCTTGGGCTCGCCAATCCGGAAACCGACATTGCCAGCGTCGCGGTCGCCGCGATCCTGGTCGGGGTGGCGGGCGCGACCTTCGATATCGTCATCGACGCCTATCGCATCGAGTTGCTCGAGCCGCATCAATTGGGCGTCGGATCGGGCATGAGCCAGTATGGCTGGCGCATCGGTGCGGCGCTCGCCGGATCGGTGGCGCTGATCGTCGCGGCGCGCAGCGATTGGACCACCGCCTATATCGCGGTCTCGTTCTTCGGGCTGTTTGCCGTCATCACGGGCCTCGTCATGGGCGAACCCGCGCGGCGGCAGGAGCCCAAGCCGCTCAAGGGGCCGGTCGCCGCCGCGATCGCCTATGTCAGCCCGCTCGCCGAGTTCTTCAAGCGCCAGGGCGCGCTGGTCGTGCTGCTGTTCGTCCTCGTCCACAAGATCGGCGACACGCTCGCCAACCTGACGCTGCGGCTGCTGTTCGAGGACCTCGGCTTCACCAATGACGAGCTGGCGATCTACGACGTCGGCCTGGGCTTCTGGGCGCTGCTCGCGGGGATTTTCGTCGGCGGCATCCTCTCTGCGCGGCTGGGCATGAAGCGCTCGGTGCTGATCAGCCTGATCCTCATGGCGGTATCGAACCTCGCCTTTGCGGGCCTTGCCACAGTCGGGCACAGCACCTGGGCAATGGCGGGCGCGATGGGCTTCGAGAATTTCGCCAGCGGCATCGGCGGGGTGTGCGTGGTCGCGTATCTTTCGGCTTTGTGCAATCTCGAGTTCACCGCGACCCAGTTCGCGCTGCTTTCGGCGGCGGCGAGCATCACCGGGCGGTTTCTCACCGGAACGCTCGCCGGCGGGATGATCGAATCCATGGGCTTCGTGAATTTCTATCTGGTGACCACGATCGCCGCGCTGCCCGGCGTGCTGCTGTTCTGGTGGATGATGGCGAGCGGACTGGTCGATCGCTCGCTCGGAACGGCGGGGACCGAGGAGAGCGGGGAACACTGATCCGCCCGCGCAAATTTCTCCGCGTTCCCGAGCCCTTCGACTAGCTGGCTTGCCAGCCAGTCGAAGGGCTCGGGACAAACGGATGTGGGGCTGCCGCAAATTGATCAATCCGGCTCCTGGCCGTTGGCCCTGAGCACCTCGCCCGCGAGATAGAGCGAGCCCGCGATCAGCACCGGCGCGGCCTCGCGTTCGGCCAGCAGCGCCATCGCCGCGCGCACATCGGTCG
>CAXRCQ010000077.1:0-2578 GCA_964228845.1 Blastomonas sp. | reverse complement strand
CCACAAGCCGTCATGGACCGGCAACGCTCCGTATCGGCTATCCAGCGCTTCGAGCTTGCGTGCGATCAGCGCGAAATGCATCGCCTCATCGGCGGCGACACTCAGAAAATCAGCGACGAAAGCCCGCTCCATTGCGGCACCGAAGCGACCGGCCATGTCGAGCGCGAGGTCGATGGCGACAAACTCGATATGGGCCAGCGCGTGCCACAGGGCGATTCGCCCGCGCTCGGACCCGCCCTTGCCGCGCTTGGGCATCTCGCCCGGGGCGGCCAGCACCAGTTCGTCCGGCCAGGCGGGGCGATCGGGAATGGGGCAGTCGAAGACCGGCTCCAGCCTGCCCAGCCGCCAGTCGCGCGCCACCTGCCTTGCAGCGAAGACCTTGCCCGTCTTGTCCCCGGTCAGCAGCGCAGCCCGGATCGCCGTGGAAACCGATTGCCGCCGTGACGTCATGCGCCCCTTGCCGCTTCGAGCACTTCCTCGGCGTGGCCCTTGACCTTCACCTTGGGCCAGATGCGCAGGATCGTTCCGTCGGCAGCCAGCAAATAGGTGGAGCGGACCATCCCCAGGAAGGTCTTCCCGTACATCTGCTTTTCCGTCCACACGCCGAGTTCGTCCGACAGGCCGCCCTCCTCCGCATCAGTCGCAAGGTCAACCGTGAGAGCGTGCTTGGCGATGAAATTCTGGTGCTTCTTGGGCGAATCCTTGCTGACGCCAAGCAGGCGGACGCCCGCCTTGTCGAATTCGCCCTTGAGTGCGCTGAAGTCCTTGGCCTCGGTCGTGCAGCCCGGCGTATTGTCCTTGGGATAGAAGAAGACGACCGTCTTCGCGCCGGACAGGTCGGCCTTGGTCACCGTGCCGCCATCGGGCGTTTCCATGCTGAAATCGGGAAAAGCGTCGCCGACGTCGTAAGTGCTCATTCGTCCATCTCCAGTCTCTCGCCCATATGGGCGGTCCATGCCTGTGCCACTGCCGCCCGCGCATCGTCGAATGCCTGGCGCAGCGCCGCGAAATCCTCGCAGCGGCAGATCCGCGCAAGGATCGCGCCCTGCGGGCCTGCCGGGATGGCGAGGTCGGGGGCGAGCAGGCGCGTACCCACCAGCAGCCGCGTCATCAAGTCGTGCGCGTCGCCAACGCTTGGAGGCAGCAGGTCGCGCACCGCCAGCTGCGCAATGGCGTCATCGAGGCGCGGGGTGAGCGCAATGCCGTCGCGCAATTGCAGGAAGTGGACGACGAATTCGAGGTCCACCAGCCCGCCACGCAGCAGCTTGGCGTCGAGCGGCCCGCGCGGCGGCTTGTGCGCCGCCATTTCGCTGCGCATCTTGAGCAGGTCTTTCTTCAGCGTGTCCGGATTACGCCTGCGGCAGAGCACTTCGCGCAGCCCCTCCTCGATCTGCGTGCGCGCCTCCTCGCTGCCGGTCAGCGCGCGCGAGCGCGTCAGCGCCATGTGCTCCCATGTCCAGGCGTCTTCGGCCTGGTAGCGCAGGAAGCTATCGAGGCTCACCGCGAGCGGGCCTTGCGCGCCCTGGGGGCGCAGCCGTGTGTCGACCTCGTAGAGCGCGCCCTCGGCGGTCGGCACCGACAGTGCGGCGCTCACCCGCTGGGCGAGGCGGTTGAAATAGAGCGTGGCGCCGAGCGGTCGCTCGCCATCGGATTCGCCCTCGTGCGAGCCGGTGAAGAGGTAGACCACGTCGAGGTCGGAAGCATGGGTCAGCATGCCTCCGCCGAGCCGCCCGAGACCCAGCACGACCAGTTCGCTTCCCTCGATACGTCCGTGGCGGGCAGCGAATTCCTCGCTCGCCGCCTGCTGCGCGATATCCAGCGCCGCCTCCGCCGTGCGCGAGAGGGCCTGCGCAATATCGAGCGGGTCGTGCGCTGTCTCGATCAGCTGCACGCCGAGCGCGAAGCGCGTCTCGCCGGTAACGATGCGGATCCGGTCGAGCCGGTCTTCATAGGTGTCGCCCCGCTCGCCGCGCATCATCGCTTCGGCCAGTTCCTCGCGGCTGCCCGGCAGGTCGAGCGCGCTGCGGTCGATCAGGGCGTCGACCAGTTCAGGGCGCAAGGCAATCGCATCGGCCAGCGGCGGGGCGAGCGTGAGGCAGTCGGCAAGCAGCTGGAACAGGCCGGGTCGCGCCTCGAGCAGGCGGAACAGGTTCACCGCGCTGCTCAGCCGCGAAAGCAGCGTTTCCCAGCGGGCGACGGCGCGGTCCGGCTCGTCGGCCGCCGCCAGCGAATCGAGCAAGGGCGCACGGATCGCCTCGAAAGCGGACAGCGCCGCGGGGCTGCGCAGTGGCGGATAGCGGCCATCGGTCCACGCCTTCACCCGCTCCGCCAGCTCGGGATCGAGCTCCTTCGCTGCCGTCACCGGCGCAAGATGCGGGCTGTCCGCCGGAACGGATCGCTCGTCCTCTGCCAGCAGCGCATCGTAGCGTGCCGCAACTGGTGCGGTGAGCAAAGCGATGTGGTCGAGCCATTCGGACCCGTCGGCAAACCCGTCCAGCCGCGCTGCATTGTCTAGCGCCTCGCCTTCGGGAAGCGAGTGGGTCTGGCGGTCGGCCACCATCTGCAGGCGGTGCTCGAT
>CAXRCQ010000076.1:0-4286 GCA_964228845.1 Blastomonas sp. | reverse complement strand
TGCATCCCCACCCCGGTCCGGCGGCCCGGACCAGCCCCTCCCGCAGGCGGGAGGGGAAAGGGGGAGCACCGATCCGCTACCCGAACACCCTTTTTCCGTGCGTCACCCGGTCGGACATGGCCATTGTCGTCAGCTGCGCGTTGACGCGGATGCAGCTCGGCATCACGCTGGCATCGGTGACCAGCACATTGGCGACACCGTGCACACGCTGGTCGAGATCGACCACGCCCCTGGCCGGATCGGCATTGATCGCGTTGCCGCCATGCGGGTGGCTCGAGGAGAGCACGACATCGTCGGGCTCCTCGATATGCTCCTCGAAGAACCGGTCGATCTCGGCATCGCTCATGCCGCGCGAGAGCGTCTCGCCATGGAGCAGCGCGGGATAGACCTCCTCCGCCCCGCCACGGAAATGCACCTTGGTCAGCGTCGCGAGCGCACGGCGCAGTACCGCGAGATCACTCTGCGCGAGCTCGAAGCCGAGCCTGCCCTTCTTGATCGAGCCGCGCCGGTCCGCCGGGAACAGCACGCCTGCCGAGGCGAGCCGGTTATAGTTCAGCATCCGACGAAAATGCTCGTCGAACCAGCCGGGGACCAAGGACGCCATGCTCATCGGCGGCTGGAAATGGCTTTCGATCAGGAAATCGGCGCGGTCGACAAAGGTTGCCATCTGGTCCTCGTCCCAGGCGTTGACGGGACCCGGCATCAGCGCGGGGACGGGGCAGGCGATGTTGAGCGAAATGCCCTTGCCGGTGCCCTCGATGCCGCTCGCCGAGAGGATGTTGCTCGATGCGATCGTGCCGGCAGCGACGACGACACCTTTCGTGACGCGGATCGTCTTGGCCCGGCCATCGGGCAGCAGCACCTGCACCGAAGACGCGATCTTGCGCCCCTGGTCGTCGCGTCCCGACCAGCCGATATGCGGCACCGCCGCATGCGCCAGGATGCGCGCCTTGCGCGGGGCGTGCAGCGTCGCATGGCGGAGGAAGCTCTCGGGCATCGCCTTCTTGCGGCCATAGGGGCAGCCGGTGTTGCAATAGCCGCACGAGACACAGGCATTGGGTTCGGTCTTCTGCCCCCAGTTCTTGCGGAACCAGCCGGTGACCGCGCGCGCATCGAGCGGATCGGACGAGCCCGAGGCATAGGCATCCCAGCCATGCAGCAGCCGCGTTCCGTTGTTGCGCCCGAGCCTGCGATCGATCTCGTGCACGCCGAGCCGCGTCTCGACCCGGCAATAGGCGGTTTCGAGCGCGGCCTCGTCCACCGGCGCGCCGATGCTGCGCCAGTGCGCCAGCACGTCATGCGCATCGGGATGCGTCTCGCCCTCGCGCGCCAGGCGCAGGCAGATGCCGTTGTTGACCACGGTCGAGCCGCCCACGGTGCGTCCCTGGAAGACGATGATGTCGCGGTTGCGCGTGGTCTGGATCGCGCCGTCCTTGAACAGCGACGAGGACATGTGTGCCTCGTTGGGCGTCATCCGCGCGCTCGGCAGATAGGGCCCGGCCTCGACCACCAGCACCTCATAGCCCTGATCGGCGAGGTTCGACGCCGCAACCGCGCCGCCCGCACCCGATCCGATCACCACCACCTCGACGCTGTCGGGGATCGCATCCTCGCCAGCAAAGACGGTATAAGGCAGGTCGTTGCCGGTATATTCGGCAATTTCGGGATCGTCGGGTGTGCCCGCGCGGGTGCGATGGCGGGGCAGGGTGAAGCCGATCGCGTTGAACACCGGATTGGCGCGATTGGCATCCTCGGCCGCCGCGTCGCTGACATTCTCGTCGTCCTGGTCGATCCAGTGGCCGTAATAGCCGGCGTAAACGATGCCCCGGATGCGCGCCATGTCCTGGAACAGGTCGATCCGGCTGTTCTTCAGCCGCCGCTCGATCCGCCAGATGCGGAAGGATCGCGGCGCGAAATGCCAGATTGGCCCGCCGAGCACGACCCAGGTCGCGATCACCGACAGCGCGGTATGGCGCGGCGTGTTGCCCTCGATATTGCCGAATATGCCCTGGAGATTGTCGACCACCTGTTGTGGCGAGATCGCCATTTGCGCAGGCTCGACGAGCATGGTTTCCGCCAGCCGCTTCCAGATCGCCGCTTCGAACGGATTGAATGGCTTTCTCATCATGTCGCGAATCCCCCCTGCGCCCAGGAATAGGCTAGCAGGCCGGGAATGAATTGTAAGAAAGCGCGTGATTAAGCCGCGTTAATCCATCGCGCGCACTTGCGCGTCGAGCTTGCCGTCTGTCACGGTCAGCCGGTTGAACGAGGGCCGGGTCGCGCGGACCCGCTCCGACAGGGTGCCCGCGCCGATCAGACGGATCCGGCCGGCGGGCGTTTCGACCTTGAGGTCGAAGGGATCGTGGACGTGACCTGACAGCACCGCATCCGCCCCTGCCGCCGTGATCGCCTCCAGCGCGGCGCGACCTCCCGTGGTGCGCCCGCTCGACTGCGTCTCGGCCTCGATCAGCGGGTGGTGGGTCAGCACGATGCGCAGCTTGGCGGCATGGTCGGCATCGTCCAGCGCGACCAAAGCTTCGTGCAGCGCGCGCTTGCCGACCCTGCCCTTGGACCAGTTGAGCCGCCATTGCACCCGTGCGGTGGTGCGCAGCGATACCAGATGCACATGGTCGAGCGTCACACCGTCGTGCAACTGCTCCTGCAAGCGCATCACCCGGCCATAGGGTCGCCAGATGCGGCGTACCGGGTTGAAATAGGGCAGGTCGTGATTGCCCGGCTCGATCAGCACGGGGCGTCCGAGGTCGGCGAGCCAGGCCTGCGCGGCGGCGAACTCGGCCGAGCGCGCGCGCATCGTCAGGTCGCCGGTGATGATGACGATATCGGGCTGTTCGTCGGTCACGACCTGCTTGAACCAGGCGAGCGCGGCGCTGTCTTCTGCGCCGAAATGCAGGTCGCTGGCGTGGAACAGCAGCGTCATGGGGCAGCAGGCGCGCGGGTTTCGATGAAATTATGCGGTGCCTGGGCGAGGCGCAGCACGTCGCCGGGCTTGGCATCGGCGGGCTCGCCGTCGATCAGCAGCCCGATCTCGTCGGCCTCGCTGACCAGCGTCGCGCGCGCCGCGCCGCCCAGATCGACGCGCGGGCCATCGCGGAAATCGCCGTTCAGCCAGGCGCTGGCATGGGCGAGGACATCACCGATGGTCGAGGCGGTGAAGCCGCACAATTCCATCACAGTCTCGCGCGGTGCGGCGAAGATTGCGGGGAAGCGCCGGTCATCGCCCTCGATCCCGACCTGCGGACCGCCCAGCGTCTCGGTGATCGCGGCGGGGATGGCCTCGAGCACCAGTTCGGACAGGCGCGCATGGCGGGCATTCTCGCGCACCTGCGCCAGGCTGGTCGTGGGCCCGGCGATGACGCCGACATAAGCGATGCTGTCGCAGATCTCGACCGTGTTCAGCTTTTTCGTGCGCCGGTTGCGCCCCGCCTCGGCGATGATCGAACGGCACGGCTGGTCGCCATGCAGCGCGCGTGCGAGCAGGTTCATCGTGCCGCCGGGCAGGATCAGCACATCGCCATCCCAGCCCGCCGCCGCCTTGAGCGCGCTGTTGGTGGTGCCGTCACCCGCATAGATGGTGAGGATGTCGACCTCCGCCTCGCGGAGCTCTGCGGGGAGTGGCAGATCTTCGTCGGGGCAGCGGACGATGCGATCGATGGGCTGGTCGCTTTCCGCGAACCAGGTGACGATATCGGCGATCACGGCCGCGTCATAGCTGCCGCTCGCCTCATTCACGATAAGCCAGGTCTTGGTCATGCGCGGCCTACGCGCCAATGCGGATTTGGTTCTTGATCCATGTCGATTTTGCGGGGCCTCTATTCCCTGCTGACAGGTGCGCGCACCCCTGCTAATCGCGCGCCATGACCGACCTCAAGCACATCCGCAATTTCTCCATCATCGCGCATATCGATCACGGCAAGTCGACGCTTGCCGACCGGCTGATCCAATGGACCGGCGGGCTTTCCGAGCGCGAGATGTCGGCGCAGGTGCTCGACAACATGGATATCGAGAAAGAGCGCGGCATCACCATCAAGGCGCAGACGGTGCGGCACAACTATACCGCCAAGCACGGCGAGCTCTACGAGCTCAACCGGATGGACACGCCGGGCCATGTCGATTTCGCCTATGAGGTCTCGCGCTCGCTCGCCGCGTGCGAGGGCGCGCTGCTCGTCGTCGATGCCGCGCAAGGCGTCGAGGCGCAGACGCTGGCCAATGTCTACCAGTCGATCGAGCACGATCACGAGATCCTGCCGGTGATCAACAAGATCGAT
>CAXRCQ010000075.1:0-2137 GCA_964228845.1 Blastomonas sp. | reverse complement strand
TTCTGGATCACGCGTTTCAGCGGGCGCGCGCCATAGACCGGATCATAGCCCACACGGCCCAGCCACTTTCGCGCGCTATCGGTGAGGTCGATCGTGATCTTGCGATCCTTGAGCAGCTTCGCCACCCGCGCGACCTGGATGTCGACGATCGGCGCCATGTGCTCCTCGCCCAGCCGGTGGAACAGGATGATCTCGTCGAGCCGGTTGAGGAATTCGGGGCGGAAATGCCCGCGCACCACCTCCATCACCTGCGGCTCGACATCCTTGACCTTCTGGTCTTCGGTCATGCCCGCGAGATACTGGCTGCCGAGGTTCGAGGTGAGGATGATCAGCGTGTTCGAGAAATCGACCGTGCGGCCCTGCCCGTCGGTCAGGCGGCCATCGTCGAGCACCTGCAGCAGCACGTTGAACACGTCCGGATGCGCCTTTTCGACCTCGTCGAACAGCACGACCTGATAGGGACGCCGCCGCACCGCCTCGGTCAGCACGCCGCCTTCCTCATAGCCGACATAGCCCGGAGGCGCGCCGATCAGCCGCGCAACCGCGTGCTTCTCCATGAACTCGCTCATGTCGATGCGCACCATTGCATTGTCGTCGTCGAACAGGAAGCCTGCCAGCGCGCGCGTCAGCTCGGTCTTGCCGACACCCGTGGGGCCGAGGAACAGGAAGCTGCCGAGCGGCCGGTTGGGGTCCTGCAGCCCTGCACGCGAACGCCGGACCGCCTTGGACACCGCCTCGACCGCCGCCTGCTGGCCGATGACGCGCTTGCCACTCTGCTCGTCCATGGCGAGCAGCTTCTCGCGCTCGCCCGCGAGCATCCGGTCGACCGGGATACCGGTCCACTTGCTCACGACGGCTGCAATATCGTCCTCGGTCACTTCCTCGCGCAGCATCGCGCTGGCGGTCTGGCTCTGCGCCTCGGCGAGCTTGCGCTCCAGCTCAGGAATGCGTCCGTATGACAACTCGCCCGCGCGCGCGAGATCGCCGTTGCGCTGCGCCTGTTCGAGCTCGATGCGCAGGGCATCCAGCTCTTCCTTGAGCTTCGCCTCGGCGTTGATCTTGTCTTTCTCGCCCTGCCAGCGCGTCGTCAGCTCGGTCGATTGTTGTTCCAGCTCGGCCAGGTCCTTCTCGAGCGTCGCGAGGCGATCCTTCGAAGCGGCATCGTTTTCCTTGCCGAGCGCCGACGGGTCGATCTTGAGCTGGATGATCCGCCGGTCGAGCGCCTCGATCTCCTCGGGCTTGCTCTCCACCTCCATGCGGATGCGGCTCGCCGCCTCGTCCATCAGGTCGATCGCCTTGTCGGGCAGGAAGCGGTCCGAAATATAGCGGTTGGAGAGCGTCGCCGCCGCCACCAGCGCATTGTCGGTGATCCGCACGCCATGGTGCAGCTCGTATTTCTCCTTGAGCCCGCGCAGGATCGAGATCGTGTCCTCGACATTGGGCTCGCCGACGAACACCGGCTGGAAGCGCCGCTGCAGCGCGGGGTCCTTCTCGACATGCTTCTGATATTCGTCGAGCGTGGTCGCGCCGATGCAATGCAATTCGCCGCGCGCCAAAGCGGGCTTGAGCAGGTTCGAGGCGTCCATCGCGCCCTCGCCCTTGCCGGCACCGACCAGCGTGTGCATCTCGTCGATGAACAGGATGATCTCGCCCTCGGCGCTCTTGACCTCGTCGAGCACGGCTTTCAGCCGTTCCTCGAACTCGCCGCGATATTTCGCGCCCGCGATCAGCGCGCCCATGTCGAGCGCCATCAGGCGGCGGTCCTTCAAGGAATCGGGCACGTCGCCATTGGCGATGCGCAGCGCGAGGCCCTCGGCGATCGCGGTCTTGCCGACGCCGGGTTCGCCGATCAGCACGGGGTTGTTCTTGGTGCGCCGCGCCAGGATCTGGACGGTGCGGCGGATTTCCTCGTCGCGGCCGATGACTGGATCGAGCTTGCCTTCGCGCGCGACTGCGGTCAGGTCGCGGGCCTATTTCTTCATCGCCTCATAGCGTTCCTCGGCGCTCGCCGAGGTGGCGGTGCGGCCGCCGCGCAGATCGTTGATCGCGGTGTTGAGCGCTTCGGGGGTGACGCCCGCCGTGGCCAGCGCGTCGCCCGCCTTCGTGCCCTTGGCGAGCGCGATGGCGAGCAGCAGCC